>JBDGVT010000076.1:0-13557 GCA_039585495.1 Gemmatimonadota bacterium
CGCGCGCTCCGCCAGCCCTACGTCGGCCAAAAGACCGCGCGCCCGCTCCGACGCTTCACCGATGGACGCGCCCGACAGGAGCGCGGGCATCATCGTGTTCTCGAGCGCCGTGAATTCCCGCAGGAGATGGTGGAACTGGAATACGAAACCGATTTCACGATTTCGGACGCCCGCCAACTCCTCGTCACTCAGACCTGCTACGGGACGGCCTCCGACGAGGACCTCGCCTCCGCTCGGTCGATCGAGCGCTCCGAGCAGGTGCAGGAGCGTGGATTTGCCCGCGCCGCTTGCCCCGACGATCGCCACCGCCTCGCCCCGGGCAAGAGCAAGGTCGACGCCACTCAGAATCGAGAGCTCACTGCCATCGCCGCCGAGGTAGCTCTTCCGCAGGTCACGTGCTTCGACCGGCATCGTCTCGTTACCCGCCACGGTCGACTCACTCATGGCGAATCGCGTCGAGTGGTTCGAGTCGCGACGCCTGAAGCGCCGGATAGATCGTGGCGGCAAGCGAGATCGCGATGCTGGCCACGACGATCATCCCTACGTCGATGAGCTGGAGCGTCGCCGGAAGGTGATCCACGAAATACACCTCGCCCGGGATCTTGATGATCTCGAAACGGTCTACGGCCCAGGAGATGCTCACCCCCAGCGCAGCCCCGACTACGGTGCCGATCACTCCGATCCACACGCCCTGAAGAACGAAGACACGCAGGATCCCTCCCTGCGTCATCCCCATCGTCCTCAGGATCCCGATTTCCTTGGTTCGGTCCGACACGACCATGACCAGTGTGCTCACGATGTTGAAGGAAGCCACGAGCACGATCAGGAACACGATGATGCCGAGCGCCAACTTCTCGAGCTGCAGTGCACCGAAAAGTGCCCGGTTCCGTACGATCCACGACTCCACGTAGTACGGGTAACCGAGCTGTTCGCTCATGCGGAGCCCCACTTCCGTCGCCGCGTCGGCGTCCGCCGTTCGGACCCCGATACCGCTGGCGTCGGCCTCGTCCAGACCCATGAGCTCCTGAGCGTACGCGAGCCCCGTGTAGAGATTGTTCAGATCGTACTCGTACATCCCGGTCGTGAACGTCCCGGTGACCTCGAACTGACGGAGCGTGGGAGAGAAGCCTCCGAACATGTCCTGGTTCAGGTTCTCCATCGACAGAACCACCAGGCTGTCACCCGGGAAGATCCCCATGCGATCGGCCAGCACCGAGCCCATCAGGATCGGTGGGAGGCCGGACTCGGGCGGCGTGAGGTCGAACGCGCCCTCGATGATGCGTCCTTCGATGTCCGTCGCGGCCATGCGGGTCGTGTCCAGATCGACCCCGAACAGGTAGGCAGGCTGCGAGTAGCCGGCCCGAACGACGGAGACTGCCGACATCGCGAAGGGAGCTGCGGCGGTCACCCCGTCCATGGTGAGGATCGTGTCCACGACCGACTCGTAATTCGAGAGCTGCAGGCTGGAGTTGTACTCCAGCACATACAGGTGCGGCGTGGACTCCAGGATCTTGCTGCGCATCTCGTCCTGCATGCCCGTCATGACGGCGTTCACGATGATGAGAACGGCGACGCCGATCGTGAACCCTCCGAGCGCGATCCAGGTGATGAGCGAGAGGAGCCCGCGCCCGCGCCCAGCGCGCAGGTAATGGCGGGCGATATACCAGTGGAGGTTCTTCACGGCATTCGCACGGTGAGACGCGTTCTTGTGCCCACCTACTCTTCCGTCCGGAGGATCGGGAACAGAATCACGTCTCGGATCGAGGTCTGGCCCGTGAGCATCATGACCAATCGGTCCACGCCCATGCCGACCCCACCGGTAGGAGGCATGCCGTACTCGAGCGCCCTGATGTAGTCGTCATCGATCTGCTGGGCCTCGTCGTCACCCGCATCTCGCAACGCTGATTGCGCCTCGAATCGCTCACGCTGGTCGATCGGGTCGTTCAGCTCGGAGAAGGCGTTGAAGATTTCCGATCCTCCGATGTACAACTCGAATCGCTCGGTAAGTCGCTCGTCATTGCGGTTCGGCTTCGCGAGCGGGCTCAGCTCCTTCGGATGATCGATCACGAAGGTCGGCTGGATGAGATCGGGCTCGACCAGTTCTCCAAACAACTTGTCGATCAGCTTGCCTCGACCAGCTCCTGCGAGATCCGGGATATTGAGCGCCTTCGCTCGTGAACGAAGGTCGTCCTCACTCAGATCGTGGACATCGACACCCAGGACATCCGACAGTCCGGCGATGAGTCCGAGCCGCCGAAAGGGCGCCTCGAACGTTATCTCGTGGTCACCGACCGAGACCGTCCTCGATCCGATCACCTCGTCGAGTACGTAGAGCAGCATGCGCTCGACCAGGTCCATCTGGTCCTCGTAATCGGAGAACGCCTGGTACCACTCCAACATCGTGAACTCCGGGTTGTGCACCCGGGACAATCCCTCGTTGCGGAAATCCTTCGAGATCTCGTAGACCCGATCCAAGCCTCCGACGATCAATCGCTTCAGATACAGCTCGTCGGCGATGCGCAGATACATGGTCTGATCCAGCGCGTGGTGTTTCGTCACGAAGGGCTTGGCAGAGGCTCCGCCATACAGAGGCTGGAGAACGGGTGTCTCGACTTCGAGAAAGCCCTCCTCATCGAGGAAACGACGAAGGGCCGTGATGATTCGAGATCGCGTTCGAAACACCTCTCGTATCTCGGGGTGGACAGCCAGGTCGGCGTACCGCTGCCGGTATCGCGTCTCCTGGTCCGCGAAGCCCGAGTGGACGGTACGCTCCCCCGTCTCGGCATCGGTCTCGACCTTTCCGAAGGGAAGCGGCCGGAGCGACTTCGTGAGCAGCGTGCATGACTTTGCATGCACGGTGACCTCGCCCGTCCTGGTACGGAACGTCGGGCCCTCGGTCCCGATCCAGTCGCTGACGTCGATGAGCCCCAGTGTCTCGAAGGCCTCCTCTCCCAGGACGTTCTTCTTGAAGTACACCTGGACGCGACCGGAGCCGTCCTCGATATGAGCGAAGATGCTCTTGCCCATGTCGCGCCACCCCACGACGCGGCCGGCGACCCTGACATCCGTCCCCTGGCCCGCCTCGTTGAGCTCGCCACCCTCTTCCGCTGCCTCGAACGCGCCGATCGCTCCCGCCGCCGTCTCGCTCGGGTCGAAGTTGTAGGCGAACGGCTGGACCCCTCGCTCCTGTAACGCCTGGAGCTTCTCGCGTCGGTGCCGCAGAACCTGACTCAGATCTTCCATATGGATGAGGCGTTTCGGCTAGGCGCCGGCGGCTGCGCCCATCTTCTTGAGATAGGCTTCGATGAGTGGATCGAGGTCACCATCCATGACCCCGTGGACATCCGTGAGCTTGAACTCAGTGCGGTGATCGTTGACCATCGTGTACGGCTGAAAGACGTAGGACCGGATCTGGCTACCGAAAGCGATATCGCTCATACCGGCCTGGAGTTCCGCCTTGGCTGCCTCCCGCGCCGCGAGTTCGCGCTGATAAAGCGCCGCCCGCAGCATCTTCATGGCCGTACTCCGGTTCTTGTGCTGCGAACGCTCTTGTTGGCATGCAACAACGATGCCCGTCGGTTCGTGCGTGATCCGGACCGCCGAATCCGTCTTGTTGACGTGCTGTCCTCCGGCGCCCGATGCCCTGTAGGTGTCGATCCTCAGGTCGCCTTCGTCGATCTCGATTTCGATGTCGTCCTCGACGATGGGATACACGACCACACTCGCGAATGAGGTGTGCCGACGGGACTGGGCGTCGAACGGCGAGATCCGCACGAGCCGGTGTACTCCCGCCTCCGCCTTGAGATACCCGTACGCGCTCTCGCCCACGATCTCGAGCGTCGCGTTTTTGATCCCCCCCTCCTCGGCAGGCTGAAGATCCAAGACGTTGACCGAGTAGCCTCTGCGTTCAGCCCAGCGTGTGTACATGCGCACGAGCATCTGCGCCCAGTCCTGGGACTCGAGGCCACCCGCGCCGGGGTTGATGGTGACCATCGCCTCACGATGGTCGTCTTCACCCTGTAGCATCGTCCGCAGCTCGATCGCCTCCAGCCCGATTCCCAAGGCGGAGAGGCCTGCCTCGAACTCCGCAAGAAGCTCGGGATCCTCTTCCATCTCGAGTAACTCGGCCAATGCGTCCAGCTCGTCGGCCTTCTCCGCCAGGTCGGCCCAAGGCCCGAGCCAGCCCTTCAGTCGATTGGACTCGTCAATGACCCCTCGGGCCGCCTCCTGATCATCCCAGAAGCCCGGATCGGACATCATCTGATCGAGGTTCCTCAGGCGTTCTTCGCGCGTATCGAGGTCAAAGATACCCCCTGAGCTCATGCAGCTTCTGGTGGAAGCCGGCGAGCTGCTGCGATTGCTCTTTGTTCATCGCGCGATGTCGTCAATTTGGGGGGAACGAACAGGAGGGGCCGCCCGCTCGGACGGCCCCTCCGCTCCAGCGCCGTGAATATACCGGCTGGTCCGAGGAGCTAGAAGACCTGCTCCCCCTTGGCCAGAATGTCGTTCAGTGCCTCGCTCCAAAAGACCCGCCCGGCCCCGTTGGCCAGGTCCTCGCCGACCTGTTCTACGAACTCCTTCCAGGACTTCTCGATCTCCTCTTCGAAGTCGGGAACGAGCGTGCCCGCAGCGAGCGCGTTTTGATGCCGCTCGGCATTGTACATGATCATGTCGGAGACCAATACACGCGCCAGGCGCTTTGCCTTGTCGGTCGGGTCGCGCTTGCCGAATGTGAATCCTTGAGGGGCGGCCGGGGCCTCGGGCGCTGCCGGCGGCTCGGGAGCCGGCGGAGCGGGGAGGGACTCGGCCACCTCGGGCGCTGCCGGCGCCTCGAAGGGGGCGGGCTCTGCGAAAGGATCGCTCGCAGGGGCTTCCACGACCGGAGGGGCCACTTCCGGCGCAGCTTCCGGGATGTCGGGAAGCGGCTCCGCCTCGATCGCCGGCAATTCCTCGTTCTCGACGACCCATTCGTCCGGAGAGTCGACCACTGCCGGAGCAGCCGGCTCCTCGAAAGCAGCCGGCTGCTCGATGGCGGCAGGCTCTTCCACCGCCTCCGGCTCTTCGACGACAGGCTCCGGCGGCGGCGGTGCTACCTCTTCGAGCGTCGGGAGAGGCTCCGCCTCGACAGGCTTATCGATCCGGAAGATGTCGCTGCATGACGTACACCGTGCGTTGACGCCACCTTCGGGAATCTTGCTCGAATCCACCGGGAACGAGGAGGAGCACGACGGGCACGTGACGGTGATGACCATGTTTCGGTTGGGTTAGGTGTTGATCTCAGCCGGCCGACCCCGCTTCTCGGGACCCACCAGAGTGGCTTCGTCCTCAGCCGAGGCAGTTGGTAGTGCCGGGGACTGATGGCGACGATCGACGACGTATTTCGAACCGGGCAGTGACTTGGCATAGGTCTTCATCTCGGCAGCCAACTCACTGATCATGCCCGGGTGCTCGAACTCCTGGAACTGGTTCGTGACGACGCCTATGGAGAGCGCCATCAGCGGAATCCGATGGATATTGCCCCGTCGGTCCTTACCGAGAAAGTACCCGGCTCGACGGTCTTCTTCAGTGTACTGGTAAGGGATCAACTCGTCGAATACCTGGATGATGAGGTCGCACGTGGCTTCCAGGTACTCGATAGGGACATTGAAAATGAAGTCGTCCCCCCCGATGTGACCCACGAACCCGCCCGGTGCGAGGCCTCGCACCATGTCACGCAGGATGCGGGACAGAAGGCGAATCACCTTGTCACCGAAGGCATAACCGTACCGGTCGTTGAACTCCTTGAAGTGGTCCAAATCCGCGTAACACACGCCGAACTGTTCGCCTGCACTCAGTCGGCGCTGCATGTCTTCGGCAATGTGATTCGTGCCCGGAAGCCGAGTCGTCGGATGTACGGACACGTCCCGGTCTGCGCGGCGGACGACCTGCTCGAGTCGCAGGCGCCGTTCCACGTCCGTCGTGTCGGAGCGAAGCACTTCGTCAACGCCCGCCTCGAGAAACGCGGCGGTCGAGGTAGCGTCACTGGTCGACAGGATCACGACGACCGGGACGATGCCCGTGAACGCGTCATCCTTCAGCCCTCTGGAGAGCTCCACCAACTCCTCGGTGTCCACGTCACCATCGAGGATCACACAGGATGGGTAGGTGCGGTTCAGGAGCGCACGAACCTCGTCGGCTCGATCCACCGACTCGAGCTCGAGGCCGCTTTCGTTAGCGAATTCAGAGACGAAGTCGAACCGGGCCGCACCGCCCGGGCCGAAGTACAGAATGGTCTTGTCGGAGGCCATGAATCCTCATCGGAGAGCAACGACATCGGGACGTTACCTCGCGTCGGATGCAAGGTCAATCGCCATCAGGGAGGGCTCGGACTAGGAAACTCCCCGACTCAGCCGAGCTTTCGCAGGAACTGGAAGTCGATGTGGCGTGCTTCCTTGTCTACCCTCGCTACCTGGACCTCGATACGATCGCCGAGTCGGAAACGCCGTCCCCCCCGTTCACCAATGAGCGCGTGTTCCCGCTCCCGGTAGTGGTAGAAGTCGTCTTGAAGGGTGTTCACGTGCACGAGCCCCTCGACGAAGTAGTCCTCCAACGTCACGAAGAACCCGAAGGCCGCGACACCCGAAACCCGACCGAAAAAGTCGTCCCCGAGGTGACGTTCCATGAACTCGACCTTTTTCAGGGCTACCGACGCCCGTTCGGCCTCTTCGGCCGCCTGTTCTCGGCCACTGCAGCGCTCGGCCGAAGCGGCCAGCGCCTCCGCGTCCGGATACGGCTGACTCGCGCCGTGGACCAGGACTTCGGTGACCACGCGATGAACGACGAGGTCGGGGTACCGTCGAATCGGTGATGTGAAGTGAAGATAGCCGTCCGATCCGAGGCCGAAGTGTCCGAGGTTCTCCGTGTGGTACCGTGCCTTCTTGAGAGATCGGAGGATCAAGCTGTTGACCAGGAGCTCCTCCTCTCGGCCCTTCACTGAGTCGAGAAGACTCTGCATGTCGCTTGGTTTCAACGACTTGCGTATCGGTACCTTGAGTCCAAAGCGAGATAGAGATTCGGCGAGCACCTCGACTCTTTCGCGAGCCGGAGGCTCGTGGACGCGATACATGGTATGGAGCCCCCGAGCCTCCAGGTCATCCGCCACCACCTCGTTTGCCAGGATCATGTAGTCCTCGATGAGCCGGTGACTAGCCGTACGCGATCGCTTCTGGATGTCGACCGGAAGGCCCGATGCGTCCAGAATGACCTTCGCCTCGGGTACGTCCAGATCGAGGGCGCCTCGATCGAACCGTCCTTTTCGAACCTTTCGGGCCCGATCGTCCAGCGACCGGAGCGCCTGATCGACTTCGGGCGATACGGAAGCCGTCCCCTCCAGAACCTCCTGTGCGCGCTCGTAGGAGAGGCCATGCCGGCACCGGATCGTCGTCCGTTCATACCGCCTCGAAACGACCCGCCCTTCCCCATCGAGACGCATGAACAGTGATACGGCGAAGCGCGACTCACCCTCCTGGAGCGAGCAGACGCGATTGGACAACACCGGGGGCAACATCGGAATGGTCCGATCGACCAGGTAGACGCTCGTGGCACGAGCCATGGCCTCATCATCGACGGCCGAGCCACGGCGGACGAAGTGTGAGACGTCCGCGATGTGCACACCTACCTCGACAATTCCCCCCTCGAGTTCGGTGACGGACAGCGCATCATCGTGGTCCTTCGCGTCGGCAGGATCGATCGTAAAGCAAAGCAGATCGGTCCGGTCCACGCGATCCGGACCGGGTTCCTCCTCACCGTCACGGGCCGCAGCCTCCGCCGCGGCGGCGACGGCGGGCGGGAAATCGAGCGAGATCCCGAAGCCGTGCGCTACCGCCAGAACGTCTACCCCGGGATCGGACAGAACACCCAGGACGCGTTCAATCGCGCCCGTCGGCCCCACTCGCCCCTCCCCCCATGACACGACACGAGTCACGACGATGACCCCGTCCTCTGCACCCCCTTCGTCCCCGGGCGCGATGAGCACGTCCCGGTTCAGTCGGATGTCGAGAGGCGTCACGTACGAGACCTTCCGCCCTCGATGAAACGTGCCGACGACCGTTTCTCTGGCGCGCTCGAGCACCCGAATCACGGTGCCCTCCCGAGAACGGCCCCTCGGACGACGTTCGATGCGCGCCACCACGCGATCTCCGTGCGTCGCCGTGGCAAGCCGTTGGGACGGAACGAACACGTCGTCCGGTCCTTCGTCCGGCCGGACGAACCCGTCTCCGCTGCGGGTGACGGAGAGCGATCCCGTCACGAGATCGAGCGTGCCGGCCACGGCATAACGATGCCCCTTCACCCGGTAGACCTTCCCTGCCCGCTCCAACCCGGTCAGAACACGACGGAAGGAGCGGTACTCGGTGGCGGGAATCTCCAGAGCGCGAGCGACCTCTTTGGTCTTCATCGGACCGTGCTCGGACGCGGCGAGAACGGTGAGGACCCTCGACTCCATGTCGGATCCGGAACGACCGGGCGCCCGCCCGCGTGAGCTGGACCGTCCGGGCCTCGAGCGGCCACGTCGCCGGGCGCTCATCCCTTCACCGTATCAACCCGAGTGAGGCTCATCGGCTCACCGGGATCCGGACCCACGTCGACCACCCTCCCCCTCCGGGACCGAACGTGGGCGCGACCCGTACCTCGGACGGGGTCGCGATCCCCCGGACACTCAGATAAGCGTCGACGGCCGATACGACGTGGTTGGCGATGATGGCACCGAGGACATTGGTCGCCTGACGAAAACGATCATCACTGCTGGTTATCAGCCCTCCATACGCGTCCTGCGCCACTCCGGTGCCGGTCCAATCCCACAGGAAGTCGGTTCCGTACGCACGATCGTGGTAATACTGGAGTGCACGTTGATACTGCGGATCGCTCTCCGGAACGCCGGGCCCTCCAGGCAGGAAGATCTGCATGGCCAGTGCCCAGATCGACCCGTTGTACGCGGTTGGATCGGTCTCTGGCTGCACGCCCGGAGCTCCAGGATCGCCATCGAAGGCCCCGGACCGATTCCACTTCGAGAGCGTCTCGTAATATCCGAAGTTGCCGTCGATCCGAGCCCCGTTCTGAATACGCGCCTCGTCCCAGGCGAACGTCATGTACTCATCCCGCAGTTCACCGCCCGCACGATGTCGGTCCACGTAGAGCACCCACCCGATCGCCTCTACAGCCCAATACGCCCATTTCCGGTCCTGCCCGAGTGTGTGTTGACCCAGACCCGGCACCAGGGCCGAAAACGCGGTGGTCTTCGCGACACCGGGAGTCGTCACCTGAGGGACGGGCTGCAGGGGGACCGGAGATGCTGTCCAGCTCCAGCTCAGCACGCCTTCGGCGTTCGCCGGAAGGGCGAAGGCCGATCGCTGCTGCCACAATGGAGCGGTCTGGCCCTCGATCTCCGCACGTGGAATCGCGAGGGCGAGGAGGACTCCGACCCACAGCGGCATCGCCGCGCGCATCAGAACCCGATCGAGAACGTGACGTGGACGGGCTCGGTCTCGCCGGTGAGTGTCGATACCGCAAGCGACTTCGCGATAGAGAGGTCGAAGCGCTCGTAACGCAATCCCAGCCCAACCCTTCCTCCGTCCTCCTGGTCCAGATCGGACCAGACGTATCCAGCGCGCAGCGAAAGGGCGTCCACCTGCCCAGCGGTCAGCTCGGTACCGAGGTAGACGGAGGTGGCTCCAAGCTCCCGCAGGCGGTCCTCGAGCTCTACCGCGACCCACCCACGAAGGTCCTCGGTATCCGTGATCTCTGCGACGATGTTGTACGCCGCGGCGACCCTGATTCGGGCCGGTAGCGGGTCGGCCTGTTCCGCGTTCAGGACCTGGAGGCTCGGGCCCAGGTGCGCGACCATCGCACCCACGCGCAGTCTTTCGAACGGTAGCCCCTGAACGCCTGCGTCGATCGCATAGGTCGTGGCGGTCGTCCCCTCATCCGCGCAGATCCCTCTGCATGCGAGCTGGAACTTGATCACCTTGAAGCTCACGCCTGCCGAGAGGTTCTCGATCAGGTCGGTGGCGGCCGAGACGATTCCGAGGTGATTTCGGATGGTGATCGTACCGGTGTAGTTCCCACCTGAATCGGTCTGATCGATCTCGCCCGCGTCGAGCAGGAAATACGAGGCACCGATCGTCCCGGCATTCGGCTTGGAAAACAGGGTCGTCAGGGCGGTGGCGGTGCCCGCGACGTGATCTCCTCGGAAGAGGACGCCCTGACTGCGATCCACACCCGCGAGGCCGGCGGGGTTCCAGAACGCACCCTCAGCCCCGGGCACCCAGGTCATGGCTCTCCCCAGCGAAACGCCCTGAGCGCCCACCGGAAGGAGGAGGAACAGCGCCCCTTCGGCCCGATCGGTGTCATCCTGCGCGGAAACTCCGGGCGCCAAGGCCAGGAGCATCACGAACAGGAATAGAGCGTCAGCTTTCAGTCTCATTCTCGGGAGGTAAGCGGAAACCGAGTTGGCTCAGATGGGCCCGGTTCTTTCGCCAGGCCTTGAGCGGCTTCACCCACAAGTCGAGATACACGCTCCGCCCGAGAAAGTGCTCGATCTTTATCCTGGACGCCTGTCCGAGCTCGCGGATCGCGGCACCTTTCTTCCCGATCACCATGCCCTTCTGGGACATGCGCTCGACATAGACCACGACTCGGATGTAGAGCGGATCCTGCGCTTCGCGGAACTCCTGTACTTGGCAAAAGACGGAGTACGGAATCTCCTGATGGAACTGCTCGAACAGAGTTTCCCGCACCAGCTCGGCGACGAAGAACCTGACCGGATCCGAGGCGATCTCGTCTTCCGGGTACAGAAACGGACCTTCCGGGAGCGAAGCCCGCAAAGTGCTCAGAAGCTCGTCCGTTCCCTGACCTTCCTCGGCCGAGATGCGATGCGGGGTGTGGCCGAGTGTCTCTGAGATCCACTCCTCCCACTCGGTGAGGGCGTTCTCGGGCGCGACATCGACCTTGTTCAGTGCGACGTGGAGCGGAGCCCTTGTTTCCTCCAGGGCGGCCAAGATCCGCTGGGAGTCCTTTTTCGTGGGCGGGTATGTAGCGTCGATTACGAGCAGGACCACATCGGCTTCAGACAACGCCTCCAGAGCCACGCCGAGCATGGACCGTTGTAACAAGTCCCGCGTTTCCAGCAGCCCGGGGGTGTCCAGGAAGATGAGCTGATCGGAATCGAGCGTCAGGACGCCGGTGACTCGCTGCCACGTGGTCTGTGCCTTGGGCGTAACGATCGACAGATGCTCGCCGATGAACCGGTTCAGAAGCGTGGACTTTCCCGCGTTCGGGCGGCCGACGAGTGCCACATATCCGGTCCGGCGGACGGGGGTCGGTGACTCGGGCGAGGCTTGTGACAAGGGCTTTTCTCGGGCCGACGGAATGGGCGGAAGATCGAAGTCTGACGCGCCGTGCACGCGCAAAGCTGCCGGATGCTCATCAGCGCCTCAACCCCATAGCACGACAGTATCGGCTGCCCAGGAAACAACGGTTTGCGAATCCGACCGTCCCAGTGCATCCTCACCGCCTCTCGATCCCGGTCGCACCCCTGAAAACGGCCCCGACAGGAGGCATTATGCCTGGTCTCGTCCCCAACGTCGATCCCGACGGCCTTCTCGAATATTCCGTCGTCTACACCGATCGAGCCCTCAACCACATGTCGCAGTCGTTTCAGAGCGTCATGAGGGAAATCTCCTCGACCCTGAAGGGCGTCTACAACGCGTCTGCGGTCGTGGTGGTCCCCGGCAGTGGAACCTTTGGAATGGAGGCCGTGGCCAGACAGTTCGCGTCGGATCAGAAGTGCCTGGTCATCCGCAACGGGTGGTTCAGCTATCGCTGGACCCAGATCTTCGACATGGGCAGCATCCCATCGGAGTCGATTGTCCTGAAGGCACGCCAGATTGCTGAGGGACCGCAGGCCCCCTTCGCTCCACCACCCATCGACGAGGTCGTGAATACCATCCGGAGCGAACGACCCGCCGTCGTGTTCGCTCCGCATGTCGAGACCTCATCGGGCATGATCTTGCCGGATGACTACATCCGGGCCGTTTCCGACGCCGTACATGAGGTTGGTGGGCTCTTCGTGCTCGACTGCATCGCATCCGGCACCATGTGGGTCGACATGGAGGCGTGCGGCGTAGACGTGCTCGTCAGCGCGCCTCAAAAAGGCTGGAGTGGCTCACCCTGTGCGGGCCTGGTCATGCTCGGACCCAAGGGCCTCGAACGCCTTGGCCAGACGACGAGTACGAGCTTCGCATGCGACCTGGGCAAGTGGCATCAAATCATGCAGGCATACGAGAACGGCGGACATGCCTACCATGCGACGATGCCTACCGATGCGCTCCGCACGTTCGTGAGCGTAATGAACGAGACAGCCGAGTACGGCTTCGACGCGATCAAACAGAAGCAGGCAGAGCTGGGAGACCGGGTTCGCTCCGTACTCGAGGAGAACGGCTTTCCGAGCGTCGCGGCGGAGGGTTTCAAGGCGCCCGGTGTGGTCGTGAGTTACACCGACGACGACGGGATTCGCACTGGGAAGAAGTTCGCTGCGGCAGGGGTCCAAATCGCTGCAGGTGTTCCACTTCAATGTGATGAGCCAGAAGGCTTTGCAACGTTTCGCCTTGGACTGTTCGGGTTGGACAAACTGAAGAACGTAGACCGGACAGTGGAGACGTTTGCGGGGGTGTTGGCAGAGGTGGTTTAGGGGGTCGGGAAGTCAACTCTGGCAGGCTGCATTGAAGGACCCGCGACGACGTACGCACCCACCGGGCGACCCTTGGATCGGGCACTCATATCGGCGCAGGGCGTCGTCGGACTTCGGTCTCGGCTCATTGCGAAGTAGCTCCGCTACTCCTCACTCGCTCGCCTTGTCCTCCTACCCCTGCACTCGATCTGACCACCCGCCTACCGCCGGGGTCGCCCAGATATTGGGCCATTAACGCAGAAAACCCCCAGGACCTTTAGTCCTGGGGGCTTCCAGCAGAATGCCGGCAACGACGTACTCTCCCACCGGGCGACCCCGGCAGTACCATCCGCGCAATAGAGCTTAACGGCCGTGTTCGGGATGGGAACGGGTGTAACCTCTACGCAATTATCACCGACAAAGATGAAACAGAGGTCGAGAGAAGAAGATGAGAGCCAGCTGTAACAGCCGCTCATCTCCGAAGAGATGTAGCATGATGAGAGTCTGGAGGGGGGAGGAACTGGTCAAGCCTCACGGGCGATTAGTACAGATCGGCTCCACATGTTGCCATGCTTCCACCTTCTGCCTATCAACGTCATAGTCTCTGACGGCCCTTCTGAGACCCGAAGGTCTGGGAGTATTCATCTTGGAGGGGGCTTCCCACTTAGATGCTTTCAGCGGTTATCCCTTCCCGACGTAGCTACCCGGCGATGCCCCTGGCGGAACAACCGGTACACAAGTGGTCAGTCCTTCCCGGTCCTCTCGTACTAGGGAAGGCTCTCCTCAATACTCCAACGCCCACGACGGATACAGACCGAACTGTCTCACGACGTTCTGAACCCAGCTCATGTACC
>JBDGVT010000077.1:0-15634 GCA_039585495.1 Gemmatimonadota bacterium
ATCAGGTCGAGCACGCCGACGATTATGCGCAGCGGCCCCTGATACTTCGGGACGCCTGCCCGCCTCGGGTGGAGTTCGATATCGATCTCCTCGACCGTGGCTCCCCTCGCATGCGCCAGCACGACAAAAAAGCGGTGCCAGTCATGCCGGAGCAGGATGCCGTCGAGTACGTGCGCCCGGAACGCCTTCATCGAGTTCAGGTCCGACACCGGCACGTCGAAGATGCGGCGAGATAGCCGGTTGTAGACCCTCGAAACGCCGCGCTTGTCGTAGTCTCCCACCTTTCGACCCGTCACGATGTCGTATCCCTCGTCCAGCTTGGCGAGGAAGCGCGGGATCTCGTCCGGAGAGTGTTGGAGATCCGCGTCGAAGAGCACGAGGAGCTGACCCTCGGCGACCTGGGCGGCGGATACCATCGCCTCCGTCTTCCCTTGATTGGTTGGGTGGCGGATGACCCGGAAGCGCGCCCAGTCCGTCGCCTCTCGCTCCGCGATCTCGGCGGTGCCGTCGTCAGACCCGTCGTCGACGAGGATCACCTCTCCGTCGAGACCGTGCCTGTCGAATGAATCTCTCAACTCGCGCACGAGAGCGGGCAGGACCGGTGCCTCGTTGTAGGCGGGCACGATCACCGTGAAGTCTCTGCGCTTCCCCTCGGGCGCTGGGGGGCGAGACGTGGACTCCGGGTGGACCATCGGTCGCACCTCCTCCATCACACGCGCTTCCTCATCCGAGCTGGCATGATACCGAGTTGGTCCCTGTACTTGGCGACTGTGCGGCGCGCGATCTGCACGCCTTCCGTCTCGAGTAGCGTGACGATGGCCTGATCGGTCAGAGGCTTTTTCGGGTCTTCACCGGATACCATGCCCTTGATCTTGTCCCGTACACCTCGGGCCGAGATGTCCTCACCGCTCGTCGTCGAGAGACCGCTCGAGAAGAAGTACTTCAGTGAGTACACGCCGCGGGGAGTCTGGACGAACTTCTTGTTCGTGACCCGGGACACTGTCGACTCGTGCATCTCGATGTAGTCGGCGACCTCCCTAAGCGTGAGGGGCTTGAGGTACTGAACGCCGCGCTCGAAGAACTCACGCTGCCGATCCACGATGAAGCTCATGACCTTGAGCATCGTCTGCCGGCGCTGTTCGATCGCCTGAACCATCCAGTTGGCGGAGTTCAGCTTGTTGGCAATGAACTCTTTGTTCTCACCCGTGAAGTGCTTCTTCTCTTTCGCCACGTCCTTGTACGCCTGTGAGATGCGCAGGCGTGGGAGGCTGGTATCGTTCGCGAAGACCATGTACTCCCCATCGATCTCTTCCACGATGAGGTCGGGGATCACGTATTGATCGGGGTCGACGGAGTACTTCAGGCCTGGTTTTGGGTCGAGGTGGCTGATCGCGTCGGTCGCGTCCTGGACCTCGAGTTCGGTAACACCGAGTTCCTTGGCGATGTCGGCTCGGCGATGCTTGCTCAGCGCCTCGAAGTGATCCTCCACGATCCGGTACGAGAGCGTGTCCTCTTCGCCACGAAGCCGCAATTGGATGAGAATCGACTCGCGGACATCGCGGGCTCCCACACCAGGCGGATCGAAAGTCTGGATGACTTCGAGCATACGATCCGCCTCGATCGGTTCATACGGGCGGAAGAGAATCTCGATCTCTGCCATCTCCGCGAGTCGTTCCTCTTCGTTGTCGATCTCCGCAACTCGCTCGATCACGCCCGGTCGGACTTCGTCCAGCCAGGAGTTCACGCCCGCCACGCACTCTTCGGACGTACACGTGAGCATTCCGTCGTCGTCGATGTCGCCGATCAGCTCTTCGCCCAGCCGCAGTTCACGTTCCGAAATCGAGAGCAGGCGGAGCTGATCGTTCAGGTAGTCATGCAGATCCTGCGCTTCGACCGGCGTGGGCTCGAAGTGTTCGCGGTGCTCGTATTGCTCACGCCGACCACCCACGTCGAACCCGTCCAGGAGGATCTCTTCCCAGTCGATTTCGTCGTCACCCATCGGCTCATCGGGCGTATCCTCCTTCAGCTCCACCTCTTTCTGGACGTCCGCTTCCTCCATCTCGAGGAAGGGATTCTCGGCCATCTCGGCTTTCAGGTGCTGCTCGAGATCCAACAGGGGCATGTAGAGCAACTCCATCGCCTGATACAGGCGAGGGTTGATCCGCATCTCCTGCCGGAGCTGGGTACTCTGATAGAGCTTGGTGCTGAAGTGACTCATCGACTCTCGGTTACGAGTCCGGGGTCGTCCCGGTCGTGCGAAACTACGCCTTCGTCCTCCTCTTCACCCTTCGGGCCGCTCGAAACGACCCCTCATTCGAGCCGTCAACGCGGGACCAAGGTAGATCTCGGCAGCCTCGTCGTTCCAGACGAGTTCCGAGACCGTGCCACTGATCCGGATTCTGCCCTCATACATGATGTAGGCGCGATCGACGATTTCCAACGTTTGCTCGACGTTGTGGTCGGAAATGATCACGCCGATGCCCCGACTCTTGAGTCCGCGAACGATTTCCTGGATGTCGTGGACGGCGATCGGGTCGATGCCTGCGAAAGGCTCGTCGAGCAGCATGAACTTCGGCTGCTGGACCAGGGCCCGTGTGATTTCCAGGCGACGCCTTTCTCCACCCGATAGTGCGAACGCCTTGTTCTTGCGAAGAGACTGGAGGCCGAGCTCACGAAGAAGCGACTCGAGTCGCGCCTTCTCTTCGTTCTTCGGCAGGCCCAGGGTCTCGAGGATCGCGAGCACGTTGTCCTCGACGGACAGCTTCCGAAATACCGAGGGCTCCTGAGCCAGGTACCCGATTCCTTTCCGGGACCGTTGGAACATCGGAGTCTTCGTGAGTTCTTCTTCGTCGAGATGTACCGAGCCTTCAGCCGGCGGAATCAGGCCAACCATCATATAGAAGGTGGTGGTCTTGCCTGCGCCGTTCGGCCCCAGAAGCCCGACGATCTCTCCCTGCTCGACGTCGATGTCGACGCCGTCCACGACTTTCCGATTCCGGTAGACCTTGGTGAGCCCACGGGCCCAGATTCGACTGGACTCAGTCGGCTCCGGCGCGACGGCAACAGCGGCTTCTTCGCCTTCTGAGCCAGGCACGTCAGGGGTCTCGTCTACGGATGTGTCCACGTTCTTTCCTTTCTCGGAGCGTCCATCGGAGAGGACCATGCGTCTCTCGTCGGGTGCTCGGGTGGATGTTCGCCGAGCCCCGCGCTCGGCCGAGGGGTCTCGTTGGACAACGTGTCGATGACCGCCGTCGTATCGATCACGGTGGTCGAGTCGGCATTCGTCGCCGTCGTGTCAGTATCGGATGATCGCGACAGTGGCTCGAAGTGGACGCCTTGGGTCTGCCCCGCCACCTGCATGCCTTCGATCTGGCCATCGCTCATCACGATCGTAATCTGGTTGCCCACCACGTAGTGAACCGCTGGGGCGATCGCGCCCTCCGATGGAGAGGTCGAGTCGGACGGCTCGAGCCGGTAGAGGCTCCGAGCACCGACCAGCGCGGTGATCGTTTCGACGGTCATTTCCTGCCCTGATTCCGCGCCAGGCTGAGTCGGAGCGAACGTTACGATGACCGTGTCGCCCTCGAGCCAGTCGGACCGTGCGATCTCAGGAAGCAATTCGACGTTGAGAGAGTCTCGGGTCGTCGAGACGCTTCGTGCCGTGCCCGCTGCGAAGACCCGGTCCACGGTCTGCGCGGAAGCCGTCACCTCGAGGGAGTCGGCCGTGAGCACGAAACCCTCGACACTCGCCTCGGGCCGCCCGGCTTCCAGGCTGTCCGGAGGAGCTTCGCCCTCGAAGGACATTTCCGTGGCGACCAGGCGCTCGAGCGCATCATCGCGCATGAAGACGACGATCCGAGCGGAGGTCAGGAGGATGTCGTCGCTGGCCAGTCGCGCATCCCGCAGAGCCTCGATCTCGTTCGTCGCCTCATCGGGCGACGCCATCGTGATCGTGCCTCCCTCGAGGTCATAGGTCTCACCTTTGACGCGGGCAGAGCCCACGAGAAGGAGATTCCCTTCTGCCTGTCGGAATTCGGCGGAATCGGCAAAGGCGAGCAGCCCGTCTCGAAGGATCTGAACAGTTCCTGCGGCGGTGAAGTCGGCGCCTGCGAGGAACATCCGATCCGAGACTACCGAGTACGGCGTGCCAGGCTCGGAATCCGCCTGGCCACTGTCCGGTGCCGTAGGCATCAGGAGTGCCTCCGGGCGGCGCCCGTCCGGGCCCACCGCGACGGTCATCGTCTCCTCGTCGCGGAATTCGGTACGGCGAAGGTAGAGGAGTTCGCCATTTTCGATCGACGAACCCTGGGCGTCGTCGCGAATGGACATGTTGCCCTGAGCCTGGAGCCTGCCCAGACGCGAAAAATATCGAGCCTCGTCGGCCAGGAGTTCTCTGCCGGCTTCGAGATAACGCACCGTACCGAGGAGATGGGACATCCCGTCGTTTTCATAGGCCACGGCCGAATCCGCCCAGATCTGGACGCCACCGTCGCACTCGAAATGTGGGCCGGAGATATAGGTGACTTGTCCGACTCCCGGGATTGTCTGGATGAAGACCTGGTTTCTGCCCCGATCGCCGAACACACAGCCTTCTTCCTGGGCCAGGATTGCTGAGGGGCTCCAGGCAAGGCACATGACCACAACCAGGCCTGGTATCCTGCACCGGAGTTGGCTGGTGCCTGGGGTCGGAGGGCGGCGAGATGTCACGGAGACGCCCTAGAAGACCCGTCGAGCGCCGCCGCGCATATCACGAATGAGGATATTCTCGAACGACATGTCCGACTCGAACGAGGAGCCGCTCGTGATCGATCCGTCGGCCGACGTCCGGACCGTGGCGGAGTCACTCCAGATCTTGTCGATTTCCGGGTTGTAGTGGATCTCCTGGCTCTCGATTCGGCTCGAATCCGAGTGGATTTCCAGCACGACATCGCCGCGTGCTACCATGCGATCCGACTCGGGGCTGTACTCCCCGTGAACGCCCGTAACCGTCGCCGAGGGTCGCCCGTCTTCGCCGTAGAACACGATCTGCATCTGCCGGAGGCTCGCCATCGAAGAGTCGGCGTAGAGGTAGGCCGTGTCGGCGCTGACTCTGCCCTCGCGAACACCGCTCGCGGTCATGAAACTCACCATTCCGAAGAGCACATTGTCGGCTTCGATGGACTGGGTTTCGGCGTCCGCCAGGGGTGTTTGGATCTCATCGCCGCAAGCGGTGGCGGCAACGATCCCCACGGCAACGATGAAGTGCGGCGCGAACGGAACGTGGCGGAACATGATCATCTCAAGGTGCTCCGACCTTCTTCAGGTCGTACAGGTGGACGACGCCAGGCGTCGCGGTCATCGAGAACGTGTAGGCGCGGTGACTTCGTGCGCTTTCATCCTACTCGCGGGAGCCGATCCGAGTTCATTCCTCGGTGTGATTTTCGAGGCAGTGCGCTCGCCTCCGGGCCATCAAACACGACTTCTTTCCTCCACATATCGCTCTACCATTTCATCCAATACGCCCCGTGCCTCCAGAAGCGCATCACAGAACTCGCGGGCAGCCCCCTTCCCTCCCGTCTTGCTGGATTGCCAGTCCGCCACCGCCACGATCGGTGGCGTGGCATTACCCACCGCGGCCTTGAGCCCCACTCGGCGCAGCACGGCGAGGTCCGGAATGTCGTCTCCGATCATCGCCACCTCGTCCCAGGCTACGCCCTTTCTCTCGATGAGGGCCATGACCACCTTCAGCTTGTGCGCATCTGGCTCCTGGTGGCACTCGGTCACTCCCAGTTCCCGCGCGCGGAGTGTCGTTGCCTCGGATACCCGTCCGGAAACGATCGCCACATCGAGGCCGCTCCACATGAGCATCTTGATGCCTACGCCATCCTGGAGGTCGAAGCGCTTGAGTTCGGCGGTCTCGCCGCTCCCGGTGGCGCCCACGTAGATGCCGGCGTCCGTAAGGACACCGTCCACGTCGAAGATCACCAGCTTGATCTTCTCCGCGAGTGCGGGGGCGATGGGGTCGGGTGCGCGGCTCATGATCCCTGCTCCGGCGGCGGGCCCTGGTGGACGTCGAGCACCGCGCGAATCGCCTGCACCTGAGCGATCAGGGCTCCGAGTTGTTCGAGACGCAGCATATTGGTTCCGTCGGACGGCGCGCGGGCCGGGTCGGGGTGGGTTTCGAGGAAGAGCCCGTCGCACCCCGCGGCGACCGCCGCACGGACGAGCGCCGGAATGTGCGCAGGGTCTCCACCGCTCGATCCGTCTGCCAGCCCGGGTCGCTGAACCGAGTGGGTTCCGTCAAAGATCGTTGGCGCGTTCGTGGCTTTTCGGATCCGCGCGAAGCTGCGCATGTCGACGACGAGATCACCGTATCCGTGGGTCGTGCCGCGCTCCGTGACCGCGACTTCCGACCCTCCTGACGAAGCTACCTTGTCGACCGCCGCCGCCATCTCTTCGGGGGCCATCCACTGGCCCTTCTTGATATTGACCGGCTTTCCCGTCCTCCCCGCGGCTACGAGGAGGTCGGTCTGCCGACAAAGGAACGCCGGGATCTGAAGCGCATCGACGACGTCGCCTGCCGTCGCTGCCTGCTCGGCGCTGTGGATGTCCGTCAGAACGGGGAGTCCGGTCTCGTCCCTGACCCGAGCGAGCGCGCGCAGACCAGCCTCCAGCCCGAGCCCCCTGGGAGAGTCGAGCTTCGATCGGTTCGCCTTGTCGAACGATCCCTTGAAGATGATCGGGAGATCTGAATCCCGGCCTAGCTTCGCGAGCGTCTGCGCAATTTCAAGGTTCAGCTCGTCGTCCTCGAGTGAACAAGGGCCCGCGATGAGGACGAAGCGCTCGAACATCCGTGGGTCACACCGCGACCGGCTGCTCGACGGACGGCTGCCGGCCGCGCTCGGCGTGCTTTGCCGCAGCCTCCACGAACGAGGCGAACAGCGGGTGCGGACGCGTCGGGCGGCTCTTCAACTCCGGATGGAACTGACCGGCCACGAACCAGGGATGGTCCGAGATCTCGATCATCTCCACGAGGCCGCCGTCGGGCGAAGTCCCGCTGATGGTCATCCCGTTGTCCGTAAGGAGTTCACGGTACTCGTTGTTGACCTCGAATCGATGACGATGCCGCTCGGAGATTTCGGGCTGGCCGTAGATCTCCCTCGAACGACTCCCCTCCGCCAGAGCGCAGGGGTAGGCGCCGAGACGCATCGTGCCACCCTTCGTCGTGACCTGGAGTTGGGAATCCAGCAGACAGATCACCGGATCGGCCGAACTCTCCTCGAACTCCGACGAGTGCGACTCTTCGAGCCCACACACATTTCGAGCGAACTCGATGACTGCGCACTGCAGGCCGAGACAGATTCCGAAGAACGGCAGCTCGTGCTCGCGGGCCCATCGGATTGCCTCGAGCATTCCCTCGACTCCGCGTGGTCCGAATCCTCCCGGGATCAAGAGACCGTCGTAGTCTGCCAGTCGGTCCAGTCCCTCTCCTTTCTCGAACGTCTCCGACAGGAGCCACTCGATGTTGACCTTCACGTCGTGGGCGATTCCCCCGTGGATCAGTGCTTCCTGGACGGACTTGTAAGCGTCCACGAGCTCGGTGTACTTACCGACGACCGCGATGCGTGCTTCGCCCGAGGCCGGATGTTGCACGCGCCGGACCATGTCCGTCCACGCCGACAGGTCGGGTTCGGGCGCTTCGATGCCCAGTCTCGAGAGGATCACGTCGTCGATCTTCTGTCGTTTGAGGCTGAGGGGGACCTCATAGATCGTCGCGAGGTCGGGTGATTCGACCACCGCGTCGGGCTCGACGTTCGTGAAGAGCGCGATCTTCCGCTTGATCTCCTTGGAGAGCGGCTTTTCCGCGCGGCAGATCAGGACCTGCGGCTGGATTCCGATCTCCATCAACTCTCTGACGGAGTGCTGCGTCGGCTTGGTTTTGAGCTCACCCGCGGCGGCGAGGTACGGCACGAGGGTGAGATGAACGAAGATCGCGTTCTCGCGTCCCACGTCGACTCGGAACTGTCGGATCGCTTCAAGAAACGGGAGTGACTCGATGTCACCCACCGTGCCCCCGATCTCGGTGATGACGACATCGTGGTTTTCCGAGAGGCGACTGATCGCCGCCTTGATCTCATCCGTGATGTGCGGAACCACCTGGACCGTCGAGCCGAGGTAGTCCCCGCGTCGTTCCTTGGTGATCACGGACTGGTAAATCCGACCCGTCGTGATGTTGTTGTCCTGAGACAGCGACTCGTCGATGAACCGCTCGTAGTGCCCCAGATCGAGGTCCGTCTCCGCACCATCGTCGGTCACGAAGACCTCGCCGTGCTGATACGGCGACAGCGTTCCCGGATCGACGTTGATGTACGGATCGAATTTCTGCAGGGTCACCCGCAGCCCTCTCTCCTTGAGGAGGCGTCCGATCGATGCGGCCGCGATCCCCTTGCCTAGCGACGAAACTACGCCGCCGGTGACGAAGATGTACTTGGTGGGCCTTGTCTGCGTCTCGGTCATCGTGTCGTCATGCGAAGGTGGTCGCTCGTTGTTCAGTTAGTTGTTCTTCCATTCTCAGTGCTTCCGCGGGCGTGTCGACGCCCGGATCTGCGGCGCCAACGATCGCGACGCCGATGCGGAGTCCAGCTTCGAGGGGCCGGAGCTGTTCCAGAAGTTCCAGTCGCTCGAGTTGCGAAGGAGCCAACGCGACCCAGTCGTGCAGGGCATCGCGGGTATACGCGTAGATCCCGATATGACGAAGGAAGGGTTCACGCTCGAGTTCGGCTGGCCCCGGCTTTTCGTCTCGCTTGTAGGGGATCGGCGCCCTGGAAAAGTACAGCGCCCTCCCGCTGGCGGCTCTGGCGACCTTCACGACCGTGGAGTCCTTGCGGACCTCATCCGAGAGGACAGGGGTCGCGCACGTGCCGACCTGCCAGCCACCGTCACGTACGAGATCAACGGCGCTGCGTACGTGGGCTTCCTTGAGGAGTGGCTCGTCACCCTGGACGTTCGCGATGTAGTCGAAGCCCCGATACCTGGGTAGGTCGGCGACCTCGGCCACACGGTCCGTCCCGGACGGGTGGTCGGGAGATGTCATCTCGACCGGGGCACCCATGGCCCGGCATACATCAGCTACTTCCTCCGAGTCCGTTGCGACGACTGCCAGATCCAGAACCGACATACTCTCGACACGCCGCCAGACCCATTCGATCAAGGGTCTGCCGAGGAGGGGGTAGAGCGGTTTGTTGGGGAGCCGAGTCGAAGCGAGCCTGGCCGGCACAATGCCGAGAACCTGGCCGCTCACGCGGCTTTTCCGGGGCCGGGGAGGCGGGACGCAAATGCAAAATTCACGCCAAGAAAGCTACCGGAACCCGGGGGGGAGGGTCAACCGGCTCTCAGGTCCCCAGGAAGTTCTCGAGAAGCCGCTTCCCGTGTTCGCTGAAGAACGACTCAGGATGGAACTGGACGCCCCAGAGAGGGAGTGTCCGATGGCGCATCGCCTGGATCTGACCCTCCTCTTCGGGATCGGCGCTCCAGGCGATCGGCTCGAGGTCGTCGGGCAAGGCACTGGGGTCCGTGACGAGCGAGTGATAACGGGCAGCCGAGAATGGAGAAGGGATTCCGTCGAAGATGCCTTCCGCAACGTGGCGGACCGGACCGGTCTTCCCATGCATGATTCTCGGCGCGCGGATCGTGCGTCCTCCAAACGCTTCGCCGAGGCTCTGGTGGCCGAGGCACACGCCGAGCATCGGGACGCCCGCTTCCCCAAAGACGCGAAAGGCCGCCACGCTCACACCCGCATCCGAAGGAGTGCAAGGCCCCGGTGAGACCACGACCCGCTCGGGGCCCAATTCGAAGAGTTCCTCTACCGTGTGATCGTCGTTGCGTACCACCACAGGATCCGCGCCCAGGTCCCCCAGGAACTGAACGAGATTGAAGGTGAAGGAGTCGTAGTTGTCGATGACGAGAAGCATGCGCGAAATCTAGCGGTCGGACGTGGGCGCCCTGCAATTTCTACGCGGGCGCGGGGGAATACCTCCCCCCAGCGACGATAACCCGGACCCGATCCGTATATTCACGTGTAGGGGCCATTCCCCCACTCTATCGGGCATCAGGAGGTCGTCCTTGTACACGCGCTGTCTCGTCTGTGCGACGCCGTTTGCGGCGAACGAGCAGCTCGAGCACATGCCCCACGGTCAGAAGCTCGCGTTCGACCCGAGCCGGGGGCGTCTGTGGTCGATCTGTGGAACGTGCCGAAGGTGGTCGCTCGCCCCGATCGAAGACCGCTGGGAGGCGCTGGAGGAACTCGAGAAGCTCGCGAGGGACAGGGCGCGACTCCTGTCGCAAACCGACAACATCGCGCTCATGAGGGCTGGCCCCATGGAGATCGTGCGGGTCGGCAAGGCGAAGCTGACGGAGGAAGCGTGGTGGCGGTACGGGCGTGAGCTGGCGTCCCGCAAGCGGAGGTTCGACAAGTTGGGGGTCGCAGGTACTCTGGCCGCTGGAGCCGTCGTGGCCGGCGGATGGGCGACGGGTGGCATGACGATGCTCGGCGTGTGGCTCATCATGGGCCATGGAAGTGACACGGTCCGCGACGGAGCACGCTGGCTTCGTTTCGGCAGCTCGGCCTGGCGCGGTGAGGAGCGGTGCGAAAACTGCGGCTTCGTATTCCGATCGATTCCGTTCCGGGACCGGAGTTCGCTCGGCCTCTTCCCTGGCGAGGAGCCGGGGAAGCTCCAGCTGGTGGCGCGCTGCCCCCGATGCGGTGAGTACCGCGAGGCGGGGCTGCGCCTCAAGGGGCAGGACGCGGATCGTGCCCTGAGGCGAGTACTGGCCTATCACCACTTCGCGGGCGCTTCGGAGAGACGCGTGGTGGCTGCGACGCGGCTGATCCAGGAGGCAGGTTCACCTCAGGACCTCGCACGGATCGTCGTGAAGGACGGGCGGCGCCTCGGCGATCTCCAGAGGACCGGTGGGATCGCACTCGAGATCGCGGCGAACGAGGCCTCCGAGCAGCACATGCTCGAGCTCGAGCTTGCCGAACTGGAGGCTCACTGGCGCCGTGAGGAGGAGCTGGCGTCGATAATCGACGGTGAGCTCACGCCTCTACCCTTATTGGAACAGATGCGAAGAATGGTACCGGGGGTCGGCGGCTGAGCGCGGACGAGCGCCCTTAGTAGTCGACGGGCCTGAGGTAGAACTCCCCGATCGCGCTCGACGAGAGGACGGCCACCGTGGGCAGCTCGCGCTTCCAGTGCGTCGATTCGAGGCGGCGACGAACGACCTCCACCGCTTCTGGTTCGAAGCCCAGGCGGACCAGTTCATCGACCTGATATCCGCTTACCAGTCCGTGAAGGATCGGATCGGCGTCGTGGTACGACACGCCCAGTTCGTCCTCGTCGGTCACGCCCCGTACCAGGTCGGCGGTCGCGGGCTTGTCGATGATCTCTTCGGGCACACCCAGGTGCCGAGCGAGAGCCCACACCTGTGTCTTGAAGAGATCGCCGATCGGATTGATCGGAGGCGAATCGTCTGCGTGCCAGGTGAAATACCCGAGGAGGCGTTCGCTCTTGTTTCCCGTTCCGAGCGGGAGCGCTCGGAGCTTGGCGGACTGATCAAACAGGATTACGGCACGGAGGCGCGCCATGAGGTTGCCCTTCCGGAGCGGTGAGACGTCCGGCTCGTACTCCTCGACGTAGCGATCGACAGGGTCCGAGATCTCGATCGTGTGCGCGTGGGCACCCGTCGCCTCCAGAGCGAGGGTCCCGTGTTCGAAGCTCTCCGGGCTCGACGTCCGGTACGGCAGGCGAAATCCGTACACGTTTTCCTTGCCCAGTGCCCTGCACGCCAGAAAGAGCGACACCGCGGAGTCGACGCCGCCGGAGACCCCGACCACGACACGTTCGAACCCGCGCCGCCGCTGAACTTCTTCACGAATGAACTCGACCAGTGTCCGCTCCACCAATTCGAGGTCCAGATCCATGAGCGTCGGGTCTCGGAGCGAGGGATCGTCACTGATTACGTCCCCCCGCCCCGCCAGAACCGGCGCGACTTCGGGGACGGACGAATCCTCTTCGAGGTCGTCATCAGGCTCTCGACCATTCCCTTTCGCCGAATCCAGCGACCGCTCCAGGTGTGGGAGCATCTGTTCCAGGTCGGACAGTAGCGGCGTCGCCGCACGGGCCCGATCGATGGCTGTGGCGTCGAGGGAGGCCATGATCACCGCTTCATCGAGGAGCGGCCCTCGCTCCAGGACCTTCCCGTCCGGAGCGACCGCGATCGACCCGCCCGGGAAGAGCTTGCCGCCCTCCGACCCTGCCAACTGGGCGACGACCACGAACACCCCATGCTCACTTGCCATCGCCGGTGCGAGCTGCTCCCACCGTTCCAGGTTCGAGGGGCGTCCTCCCGACGAAGGCGAGAAGTCTCTGGCCGGTGACGCACTCGGGACCACGATGAGCTCGGCACCGGCCACGGCTAGGATCGTAGCTGGCAGGGAGTGCCACGCATCCTCACAGATGAGCATGCCCATGCGACCGAAGCGCGTATCGAAGGCGCGAACCTCCGTGCCCGATTCGACGAAGCGGGCTTCGTCGAAGACCCCGTACGTGGGGAGGAACATCTTTCGATGGACGTGCCGGGCGGCCCATCCACCGTCCACGGGCTCCAGATATGCGGCGCTGTTGTACAACCTCCTGCGCCATCGTTCGTAGAACCCGATTACGACATCCGGTGAGCCATCGCTGGAGCTACCGAAGAGCTCTGTGAGCCGATCGATCGAGAGAGCAGCCTCCGCGACGCCTCCTTCGAGGAAGTATCCGGACAGGCACGCCTCCGGGAACACGACGAGGTCGGCTTCCTTCGCATCCACCACGATGGCCTTCGCGCGCTCGATGTTGGAGGGCACGTCGCCCTTCCGGGGCTTGAACTGCACCAGGGCCGCGCGCAGCGGTGGCCTCGCATGATCTTGATTCATTATGCGTACCAACGTATCGGTCTATACGCCCTGGTCGGTTGGATGCTCGTTTCGCATCGGGACAAGATACCCGTTCGGCCCGTACGGTACAGGATGGTATCACGGTCGCGGGACCCGAACTTGCAAGGAACGAGCGTTACCAGGCCGGGGTTAGAAGGCTGACACCCCTCGTAGACGCGAAGAAAGGCGCTGCATGAAGATCAGATCTGCCGCATCCGTGACATTGGCGTTCGCTCTGCTTGCTCCGGGCCTGAAGGCTCAGAGCGCGAACCGGGCTGCGCCGCCACCGCCCGAGGTCGACGTTCTCGCGAGTGCCGTCGACGCGATTTCGCGGATGCACATGGATTCGTTCAGTGATTCAACGCTTTGGGAGGCCGCGATGGATGGCCTCATTGGTGCGTTGAACGATCCGTATGCGGAGCTGTTCACGCCCGCGGAGGCCGAGGAGTGGGAAGAGGACACGACCGGCAACTACTCGGGTATCGGGCTTCAGATCACGCTGCTCAACGACGAAAGTACGACGCCACCGAATGGACCACCGCCATGGCCGCTGATTCGATCCGTGGCCCGGTCGGTACCGAGGTGAGCGTGCGCATCAAGCGGCCCGGCTACGATCAGCCCATCGGATACGAGATCACCCGTGCCGAGGTCCACGTTCCGGCGGTCACCTATGGTGTCCTCGAGTCGGGAATCGGCTACGTAGTCATGGACCGGGTCGCGCGAAATGCCGCCCGTGAGATGAACGAAGCTCTCGGTGAGTTGGGCCGACACAAGGGGTTGATCATCGATCTTCGCAGGAATCCCGGCGGCTTCCTCGATGAATCGCTCATGTTGGCGGATCTCTTTCTGAAGCCCGGCTCAACGCTTGCGAGCACGGTGCAGAGGGCTCCCGGGGGAAGCGCCGAAGCTCCGGAGACGGATTCGTATGGAGACCGGTGGCCAGAGTTGGTTCCGGACCTTCCGATCGTGATCCTGGTCGATCAGTTCACCGCGTCGGGTGCAGAGATCCTGGCGGGAGCGCTTCAGGACTACGATCGGGCCGTCGTCCTCGGACAGCGCACCTTCGGCAAGGGTGTGGTACAGACCGTCATGGATCTCCCATATGGACGCCGGCTCCGTTTCACCACCGGGTCCTGGCTCACCCCCCTCGGGCGATCGCTTCAACGCCCCAGGGATCGTCAGATGATGCCTTTGGCCGAGGACATCGATACGCTTCCTCGCGTACAGACCGCCGAGGGACGCTCGCTCGTCAACGGTGGCGGGATCTTCCCGGATCTGGAGATCATGGACGATACGCTGACCATCGTGGAGCGTGACTTCCTGCGGGCGGCCAACGAGGCGGAATTCCCCGTGAGCCTGCGAATCGCCGAGTTCGGGTTGAGGGTGGCGACGGTGCGCCGAGACGCCGAAGAGCGCCCGGGGATCACCGATTCCGAGTTCCAGGGATTCCTCGATGGACTCGTGGCCGAGGGCTTGGCGTCCGAACTGCTCCAGGACTCCGAAGTGCGTGAGTACCTGTTCTGGCGCAGCGAAATGGCGGTGGCGCTGAGAATGAGTGACGTGGGAGCCGAAGCGGACTTCCGGACCAAGCGTGATCCGGTTCTCTCCGAAGCGATCCGGCTCATTCAGGAGGCTTCGTCCCAGGCCGATCTCTTCCGGGCGGTCGACTCGATGTCGGGAGCGACGCGGCCAACCGGAGGTTGACCTTCGCCTAGGACGCGGCCGGACCGGCCGAGTCAACCCGGTCAGCTCCGCGGGTGATACTTCCTGTGTATGTCGCGCAGGTATGCGCGATCCAGGTGTGTGTAGATCTGCGTGGTGGAGATGTCCACGTGCCCGAGCAGTTCCTGTACAGCTGCGAGATCTGCTCCGCCCTCCACGAGGTGCGTGGCGAAGGTGTGACGCAGGGTATGGGGTGAGACCTTCCGCCTGATCCCTGCTCTGCCCGCAGCCACTCGGACGATCGCCCAGATCGACTCTCGCCTGATCGGTCTCCCGTGGGCGTTGAGGAACACACGGCCACCCCCGTTGCCGCGGTCGAGGCGCGGGCGCACGTCTCGTAGATAGCGGCCTACGGCTGCGAGCGCCGGACCACCGACGGGTACCAGTCGCTCCTTGGACCCCTTTCCGAAGACGGTGGCGAACCCTTCTTCCACGTCCAGCGACGAGAGTGGCAGGTCGACCAATTCCGAGACCCTGACCCCGGTCGCATATAGAAACTCGAGAATCGCTCGGTCTCTCCAGTAGAGGGGGCTTCCCGGGTCCGGGGATTCGAGGAGCCGGTCGACTTCGTCCCGCGACAGGAACTCGGGCAGCTTTCGTTCGACCTTCGGAGAATCCAGCCGATCCGTGGGATCCGCCTCGATCACACCTTCTGCGAGAAGGAACCCGAAGTATGTACGCACCGCCGACTGCGCCCGTCGGATCGACGTTGGCGCCAGGCCGGACTCCTTCAGGTCGTAGACCCATGAACGGAGCAGAGCGACACTGACCTGCTCCGGGGAGGCCACCGAGTGCTCCGCGAGGAACGCCACCCACCGTCGCAGATCCCTCTGATAGGCCGAGACGGTGCGATCCGAGAGGCCTCTCTCGAACGTGAGGTAGTCGTGGAACTGCTCCATCCGGAACGCGGGCGCCTCACTCATGAGGTTCCCGTCGGGTCTTGAACCACCAGACGACGAT
>JBDGVT010000078.1:0-15314 GCA_039585495.1 Gemmatimonadota bacterium
GCGAGCTTCTCGTAGCCCACCGTCTCCTTCAACCACTTCGTCGAAACCGACTTCGGACGAGTGATGGGCTCCATCATCGCTCTGCTGGTGACGAGTTGTGCGCAGATGCCCATCGCCCTGCTCACACTGAACAGCACCGTGTAATAACGCATTTCGGTGATGCCGTAGTGGTGGAGCAGCGCGCCTGACCCAGCGTCGACGTTAGGCCACGGGTTTGCGGCCTTTCCGTGCTCCTGGAGCACTTTCGGGATCACCTCGAACCCGACCGCCATCGTCTTGAAGACCGGATCGTCCGGGAAATGCTCCTGCCCGAAGGCATGGAACGCGGTGAAGCGAGGATCCGTCGCACGGAGCACGGCGTGCCCGTATCCAGGAACGACCCGCCCGCTGTTGAGCGTCTCCCACGTGAAGTCTTCCATTTCCTTCGGGGTCGGTGGTCCGCCGAAACGGTCCATGACGCCGAGCACGAACTTCAGGCATTCTTGGTTCGCCAGACCATGGAGCGGTCCCGCGAGCCCAGAGAGTCCAGCCGAAACCGCGTAATACGGGTCGGAAAGCGCGGATGCGACGACGTGCGCCGTGAAGGCGCTCACATTTCCGCCCTCGTGGTCACTGTGCAGGACCATGTACAGGCGCATCAGTTGGGCAAACTCCTCACCCTCGATGCCGAGCATGTGCGCGAAGTTCGCGGACCAGTCGAGGCCCGGATCCGGGAGAATCAGACCGCCCTTGTTGTAGCGAATCCGGTAGATTCCGGCCGCGAGACCCGGAAGCTTGCCCAGGAGGTTCAGGGAATCCTCGAGTGCCGCCTCCCAGTACTCGTCACGCGTCATACCCTCGTCATACCGCTTCCGGAAGAGCGATGTGTCTTCCAGGATCGCGATCGCGGTCACGAGCATGTCCATCGGGTGGGCCGTGGCGGGCATGTCCCGCATCACGTTCCAGACGTAGTCCGGAATCTCGGACCGGGCAAAGAGGTTCTGCTTGAGCGTGGCAAGCTCCTCTTCGTTCGGAAGCTCACCCACGACGAGCAGGAAGAAGATCTCTTCCGCACTCCTGTCGGTCAGCTCGGAAATCGGAATGCCCCGTATGATGAGGCCCTTCTGTGCATCGACGAGTGACGTGTCACATACGAGACCCTTGATGCCCCGCATGCCGCCGTATGCCTGCTTGAGCGTGACTTCCGAGATCACGGTGTCGCCATAACGCTTCACGAGATCGGAAATCTCGTCTCTACGCTCAGGGATGCGCCGGGCCAGCGCTTCCTTGATGGTGTTCATAGGCTGCCCCCCTCTCTTCGAGGTCGCGTTCGAAGGCTCGTGGGGTCGAGGAGGGGCGTCTAGCAGGAGAAGGTTGACGCAGGAGTGGGGATTTTCCCGCGTCGTAATGGACCCTCCGGAGGACATCAGAAAACGCCCATTCCCAGCAGGGGGAACAGGCGTTCCTGACCATCACTTGCCCAGCACTGTATCTACATTATTTGCAACGATATACACAGTTTATATCAAGCATTTCCTATGCGACCATCACGTACTCCGTCGTGACTTCGATCGAGTTCTTCAAGGTGCGATAGACGGGACATAAATCGGCGTGCATTTCGTGCACCCGCTCCACCGCCTCGCGACACTCCTCGCCGGCCCTGAGGCGGTACGTCACGTGAATCCGACGGATCACCAGTACTCCATCCTCCTTCCCAACCTCGCCACGGACGTCCGCACTGAGCCTGCCGTCACTCGCGTCGATCTCGCGCGCCTCCAGCGCCCCTCCGAAGGTTCCGGTCAGTCAGCCGCCTGTGGCGGCCATCACGTAGTCCAGGGTCGTCGTGATCTCACGGTCCGGATTGGCCCCGTAGTGTTCCTTGATGGCCCCATGGACACCGGGGGCCCGGGTGATCTCGTTGCGATTCGATGTGTGATGCGTGATGTTTATCCAATGAGAACAACCCTGAATCTCGACGACGATGTCGTTCGAGCCGCCAAGGAGTTGGCGCGCCTTGAGGGCAGAACCCTCGGCGAAGTCGTGTCGGCGCTCGCGCGGCAATCGCTCGAGTCGCCCCCCGACGGAGCAGAAGTCCGAAACGGGATCCCGCTCGTCCGACACTTCCACCTGGATCGATGATCTCCCTGCCCGACGTGGGTGTGCTCGTCGCGCTCTTCGACCCCGCCCACGTGCACCACGAGCGAGCGCACAGGTGGTTTTCCGCGAATCGTGCCGACGGGTGGGCCACCTGTGCATCCACCGAGAACGGTCTCGTGTCCGTTCTGGCCCATCCCGGCTACCCGGGTCGCCGAACCACGGTCGGAGACGCCTTCGAACGCCTGAGGCTCTTCGCGGAGGCCGAGGATCACCACTTCTGGCCCGGATCTACCTCGCTGCGACGCACCTCGCGCATCGACACGACCTCGCTGGGTGGTCACGAACAGATCCAGGACGCCTATCTGCTGCTGCTGGCGGTGGAACACGACGGGAAACTGGTCACGTTCAACCCTGATGTGCCTGTGAGCGCGGTACATCGGGCGACATCGGGTCGGGTCGTGGTCCTGGGCTAATCCGGGTCCACGCCCGCTAGCAGAGCGTCGCGGCCCCGTAGCTCTCGAAGACAGGATCGACCGTGACCGTGACCAATCCCTCGATCCGCCCTCATTTGATTGCCCTGATCGAGGATCGCATTCCATTGCACTCTCTCGACTTTCGGTTTATGTTCGGTCTCCGTGCTCCACTGGGAGCGAGGGGGCCCGAAAACGGGCTCGGATGAGGACGTGATGCACGGAGACCCTGTGACGATTCCCTACGTCGAGCTGCACTGCCATTCGGGTTTTTCCTTCCTGGATGGCGCTTCCCACCCCGAAGAGCTGGTGATGCGCGCCGTGGAGCTGGGCTACCCTGCCCTCGCGCTCACCGACCACAACGGGCTGTACGGCTCGATGGAGTTCGCGCACGCCGCGCGGCGTGCGAATCTGCAGCCCATTACCGGCGCGGAAATCACGCTCCGGGGCTGTTTTCCGGGCGTCGAAGAGCCCGAAGGAGGCCACCACGTCACGGTGCTGGCCGAAAACCCCCAGGGCTACGCCAATCTCTGTCGCCTGCTCACCGAAACCCACATGGGGTCGGAGCGCGGAGACGCCCGGCTCGGCCTCGATTCCCTCCTCGAGCTCGCCGAGGGGCTGATCCTCCTCACGGGATGCCGGAAGAGCCCGATCGCGGCCGCCCTGGAGTCTTCCGTGGCCCAGGCCGAGGAGCTGACGGGCCGCTTCATCTCCGCGTTCGGACCCGGAAGTGTCTTTGTGGAACTGCAAGACAATGCGGTCAAAGGAGATAGCTCCCGCAACAAAGGGCTCGGTCGCCTGGCAGGACGCCTCGGACTTGGTGTCGTCGCCACCGGAAACGTCCACTACCACCGGCCCGAACGGCATCGTCTCCAGGACGTGCTCGTCTCGATCCGCAATCGGGCCACGCTCGACGGCGCCCACGCGGCCAGGAGGGCCAATCGCCTCTTCCACCTCCCTGAGCCCTGGGAGATGCGCCATCGCTTCCAGAGCCGCCCTGAGGCCCTCACGAACACCCTTTTGATCGCCGAACGGTGTGCGGCCTTCGACCTGACCGAGGACCTCGGCTACGAATTCCCCGATTTCGAGGGCTCACAGCGAGGTGGAGCGCTCGAATCGCTGGCCGCGATGTGCCTGGCGAAGATCGGCGAGTTGTACGAGTCGGGGAGCACCGAGCAGCAGGACGCGGAGGAACGGCTCCACACGGAGCTTTGCCTCGTCGATCTGCACGGCCTGGCGGGCTTTTTCCTCGTCTACCGGGATATCATGGAGCTCGCGACCGTCGTAGCCCGTGAAGTCCGCGGAGAGGCCCCCAGGGCCAGTTCCGGACTCCCTGCCGGACGGGGTCGGGGCTCGTCGGTCTCCTCGATCATCTGCTACCTCATCGGACTGTCGCACATCGATCCGGTCAAGAACAACCTGTTTCTCGGCCGTTTTCTCAACGAAGCCCTGCGAAGCGTCCCCGACATCGACCTCGATTTTCCCAGAGATATCCGGGAACAGCTCATTCTGAGGGTCTACGCGAAGTACGGGTACGAGCATACGGCCCTGGTCTGCACCTTCCCCACCTACCGGTTGAAATCAGCGGTACGCGAGATCGGCAAGGCTCTCGACCTGCCCATGGGCGAACTCGAAAAGCTCTCGAAGCTGGCCGAACACCGCTCCGCGGCGGGAATCGCCGACGAAATCGCTTCACTACCCGAGTTCAAGGACCGCGCCGACGGTCACCTCTGGAAGCTCCTCGGTGACCTGGCCGAAGACGTATCCGGCCTGCCCCGTCACATCTCACAGCACGTGGGCGGCATGATCATCTCGAGCCGACCGCTGGTCGAAATCGTGCCGCTCGAACCGGCGGCCTGGGAAGGTCGCGTGCTCTGCCAGTGGGACAAGGACTCCTGTGAGGACGCGGGATTCATCAAAATCGACTTCCTCGCGCTCGGTATGCTCTCGCTGGTCGAGGAGAGCATCGACCTGATCGCCGAAAGACACGGTGAAGCTCCCGATTTGTCCCGAATCGACTTCGAAGACGAGACCATCTACGACCTGGTGTGCTCGGGAGACACCGTCGGGCTCTTCCAGATCGAGAGCCGAGCCCAGATCCAGATGCTGAGGCGTACCCGACCCCGCAATCTCGACGACCTGTCCGTCCAGGTCGCGATCGTGCGGCCGGGCCCGATCGTGGGTGGTGCGGTGAACCCGTACGTACGGCGCCGGGAAATGCTGCGTGAAGTCCCGGATTACGAGGTTCCCTATCCCCATCCGCTCCTGGAAGAGGCGCTCGGCGAGACGCTCGGTGTGATCATCTTCCAGGACCAGGTCCTCAAGGTCTGTCAGGCGCTCGCGAGCTTCACGGACGGCCAGGCGGAGTCTCTCAGGCGTGCGATGAGCCGAAAGCGCTCCAGGGAGGCCCTGGCGGCTCATTGGGACGAATTCCGGGAGGGTGCGTTGGCCAACGGGGTCGACGAAACCACGGCTCGCGAGATTTTCGCCCAGGTAACGGCTTTTTCCGAGTTCGGCTTTCCGAAATCACACGCGGCCGCGTTCGGCCTGCTTGCCTATCAATCCGCCTGGTTGCGCCACTACTACCCGATCGAGTTCTACGTCGGGCTCTTCAACAACCAGCCGATGGGCTTCTACTCCCTCGACGCTCTGGGGCGCGACGCACGTAGAAACGGTATTCAGACGCTCCTGCCCGACGTGAACCAGAGCCGTGTGGAGTGCACGGCGGAAGGCGATGATCTGCGCGTCGGGCTCGGCTTCGTACGAGGCTGGGGCTCCGAAATCGCCGAACGGGTGGTCGAAGAGCGTGAAATGGCGGGCCCCTACCGGTCTTTGCTCGATTTTCTACGCCGTACGCCCGCCTCACTCAAACGTCCGGCGATCGAGAACCTGATCTGGGTCGGTGGATTCGCCGGGTTCGGCCTCACACGACGTGAACTGCTGTGGCAAACCGGACTGTGGCTCGGCCCCGAGACCGATGCAGAGCGGAGCGGTGGTCGGGAGGATCACGCCCAGACCGAATTGGCGCTCGACGACCCCTATGCCGGAATCACCTTCCCCGACCTGGAAGCCCACGATCGGATGATCGCCGAGTACCGCATGTTGCGCTTCTCAGCCGAGCTTCATCCGCTCACGCTTCTGCAAGATTCACTGCCCGAAGGAACGGTCGGATCCGAGCGCCTCCCGCACCTCCGACAGGGCAGCACCGTGCGTGTCGCGGGGCTCGTCACGACCCGCCAGCGCCCCGGAACTGCCAAGGGCTATGTGTTTGTCCTAATGGAAGATGAGCACGGTCCCATCAACGTGATTGTGAAGCCGGATATCTACCAGCGGGATCGATCTGCGGTACGTATGGAACCGTTCCTGGCGGTACGTGGGAGACTGCAAAAGGACGGCGACACACTCAACGTGATCGCCCATGAAGTGAAGGCCCTCAGAGTGCCCGGAACCCCGGTGCGCCGACGGGGCCTGTCACGGTCGTACGCCACCTCCGAGACGAACCGCGCGCCGCTCGAACGCGGACAACGTGTGGGAGGCTCGGGCGCCGAGGTTGCGGTCCGTGAAACGGTCGCCGTGGGCACCGCGAGCCGGGACGTCGACGACTTCCAATCTTCCCTGCCCGACCCCCTCGAGCACTGGGCCGATTCCGATCAGGCGCCGACCAGCCCCTTCCAATATCTTACCGCCCTCCGTCAAAGCCCCCCGGGCATCAAAAGCTTCGGATAATACCCATGAAGAAAGCCACCCCGATCATCACCGTCGATGCCATCGAGCCCTGCCTTCCGTTCTGGACAGACGGACTCGGCTTCGAAGTCACCGCGACCGTCCCACACGAGGACGCCATGGGCTTCGCCATGCTTCAAAACGGAGCCGTGGAGCTGATGTATCAGAGTCGGGCCAGCATCGACGCCGATCTCGGAGCGTCCGGCGCCCCTGCCGACCTTGGAAGCACGTTGGCCGATGGCACCGCAACGCTCTTCATCGAAGTCGAGAACCTCGATGATGTCCTGGCGGGACTGGGAAGCCCAGAAATCCTCGTTCCGCGCCGTCAGACCTTCTATGGCATGGACGAAGTCTTCGTGCGGGCCCCCTGCGGCACCGTGATCGGCTTCGCAGCACGCATCGAGGAAGGGGCCGAATAGCCCCCTCCGCGCCTCATTCCAGCTCGGCGGGGCGCTAGCCCCGGGGCCAGAAGTTGTTCGAGCGGTCCAGATCGGGGGCGTACCCTGCCGGGTCGAGCTCGACGCGGGTCACTGAACCGGACGTACGAGGAATCTCCAACTCGTACGTCGTGTGCCCTTCCAGCCAGTACTCCACCGGAATGTCGTGCTCCAAGCTCGTTCCGTTCGACGTCCGGACCCGAAGCGTCGTGGGGAAGAACGCCGATCCGAGATCCTCGATGATCACTACTGAGCCGCCACCCACCTTGGGCGAGACCTCACGGATCGACTGATCCAGGGTCCAGGTTTCGTAGTAGTACGAGGTCCAGAACCAGTCGAGGTCCTGCTCGGCAAACCGTTCGAAGGTGTTGAAGAAGTCCCAGGGCGTCGGGTGCTTCCAGGCCCACTCCGACAGGAAGGTCCGGTACGCCTCCTCCCACTTCGTGGCTCCCATGATCTCCCGCAGGGCCATCATGAGCGCCGCGGGCTTCGGGTAGGAAGCCACTCCGTACGCCGGGCCCGGCTGGTAGAAGTCGCCGTGCGTCATCATGCTTTCCTCGAGCCCGGCGGCCGCAACCTGCAAATACGCCCGCGCATCGACACGATGATGATCCACGCCGGGCCAAAGTTCCATCCGACTCTGGTTTTCGAGGAAGGTCGTCGACCCCTCGTCCATCCAGGCATGCCGCTTCTCATCGGAGCCCACGATCATCGGAATCCACATGTGCCCGATCTCGTGCGACGTCACGTTGAAGATGTCCGTCACTTCACCGCCCTCGTAACCGCCGATCAGCGTCATCATTGGGAACTCCATGCCTCCCTCAATGATGTCCGTGCCTTCGACCGACGTCATATGGGGCCACGGGTACGTCAGCCCGGTGTACTCCGAGTGATGCTCGATCGACTGCTTGCCGTACAGCCACTGATCTCCCCACAGCGGCGCCCGGTCCTCGCGCCAGAACGAGTGGATCGCGACCCGGTCCTCCTCACCGTCCTCATCGCGGTCGGCGACCAGAGCGGACGTCGCATCCCAGCGCTGCACGTTCGACGTGGTCCAGGTGAAATCGCGCACATTCGTCGCCGAGAAACGGTAGGTAAGCCATCCGTCGACCCCCTCCCGGGTCACGGTACCCGCCTCTCGTGACGCACCATCCGCGATGGTCACCTTCTCGTCCGACATGGCCGCCTCGGCCAACCGTTCCTGCGTGATGGGCGAGAAGACCTCCGACGGGTTCTCGAGCACGCCCGTCGCCATCACAGTCCACCCGGTAGGCACGGAGATCTCGACGTTGTAGTCGCTGAAGTCGTCGAAGAACTCTGCGTTTCCGAGGTATGGCTGAGCATTCCAGGCGTTGACGTTGCCGAAGACCGCCATCTTCGGAAACCAATACGCCAGCATGTAAATCTCCTTCTCGGAATGCCCCATCCGCCCGGCCCCGTTCTGAGGGACGGTCATTTCCCACGCGATGTCGAGCTGGAGCGTATCCCCCGGCTCGAGTCGAATGGTGGGACGAACCTCCATCAGTGTGCCGTCGACCCGATAGCCGGAGCCCTCCGAGAGCGGACGTTCCTCCAACTCCTCTCCGTCCGCGGCGAGGCTCGTAATCGTGACCCCGCCGGTGATCTCCTGGGACGCGTATCGAGGAGACCCCTCCTTGTGGAGGTTCTGATGAAGGTGCAGCCAGACGGTGTTCAGGTTCGCCGGAGCCTTATGCGCGTAGAGGATGCGTAGGGTGCCCTCGAGCTTCGCGGACTCAGGATCGAGTCGAGCCGTGATGTCGTACTCGCTCCCCTGCTGCCAGTAGGCGTAGCCTGGACTTCCGTCCTCGCTACGCCATCCTCGCTCCACCGCCCTCTGGAAGCCCGCCGACGGCGTGACTGCGGTCGGGATCGCCCGACGCGCCAGCACACTCTGCGCCTGTACCGGCGTTGCGGTCGCGCCAACTGCAAGCACCACCAACGCAGCCGCCCCAGCACGCCTCACCCCTCTCTTGATTCCCTCACCCATCATCGCATATCCCTCAGGGATTCCGTTGTACATAGAACGCGACTCCGCCCCAATCAGTCGAAGCCGGAAACATGTCGAAGTAGCGATTGACCCGGTCTTCACCCATGAAGGGCGCCAGTTCAGCCCGCACTTCCTGGTCGAAACGGTCCGCATCGTCCTCATCGCCCGAGTCGAGCGCCGCGCGCACCCTCGCCTCGAGCGCGTCCAGTCGGTCCTGGAGTTGCACGCGGCGGGCCTCGACATCGCTATGAAACCCGTAGTGCGTCGCGCCAAATCGCTCGGGCCCGATCAGACCGATCTCCTCGAGTGTACGCGCCCAGTCCCTCAGATTTACCGCCGGGGGCGGAGTCGGAGGGTGTTGGGGCCCACCAGCGAGCGAAATCCCCATCGCGTCCCCGGAGAACAGCGTGCCGTCACCTTCGTCGAGATAGGCCAGATGATGGGAAATGTGCCCAGGTGTCGATATCGGGCGCAGTCCCGCTGCAGGTCGGGCCTCGTCGGGGCGCCAGGCTTTGATTCGGTCGGCAGGAATGGGCTTCACGTCTCCCCAGAGTCGATCGTGCAACTCCCCGAATGTCCGGCGCGTGCTCGCGACGAGACGCTCGGGGTTCACCAGATGAGACGCGCCATCCTCGTGTACGTGCACAGTCGCGTTCGGAAAGTGGTCCAGCAAATGCCCTGTAGCGCCGGCATGGTCCAGATGGATGTGCGTGAGTAGCACGTGCCGGAGCTCGCCGGGGCCCACCCCAAGCACCGCCAACTCTCCGATCAGCCGGTCGAGCGTGGTGGTCGGACCTGGATCGATGATGGCTGGCTCCTCGGCAGCGACCACGTAGCAGCCGATGGCCCCCTCCAGGTCCAGATGCTCGAGATCGATGCAGACGTGTGCGTTCATCCTCTCCCCGCGTCAGAAACGGCGATAACCTGTATACCTACGCGAAGGGGGCGCCCGTAATGGACGCCCCCCTCACCAGCCGATACGAGCCGTCGGTCACCCGCGATCGCCTATCGGCATGAAGTCGCGCTCGTCCGCTCCCACGAAGATCTGACGAGGCCTGGCGATGCGCTGCTCTGGGTCTTCCAGCATCTCCTGCCACTGTGCAAGCCACCCGACGGTCCTTGGAATTGCGAAGAGCACCGGGAACATCTCGACCGGGAAGCCCATGGCCTGATAGATGAGGCCCGAGTAGAAATCCACGTTCGGGTACAGGTTGCGCTCGACGAAGAAGTCCTCGTTCAGAGCGATCCTCTCGAGTTCCAGCGCGATGTCCAGGAGCGGATTGCGACCCGTCACCTCGAAGACCTCGTCGGCGGTGCGCTTGATGATGCTCGCGCGCGGGTCGTACGCCTTGTAGACCCGATGACCAAAACCCATCAGGCGCTCCTCGCGCTTCTTCACCCCTTCCATGAAGTCCGGGATGTTGTCGACGCTGCCAATGCGGGTGAGCATCCGTAGCACCGCCTCGTTGGCGCCGCCGTGCAGGGGGCCGTATAGCGCCCCCATCGCACCCGCAATCGCGGAGTAGGGGTCGGCGTTCGACGATCCGATGACACGCATGGCCGTAGCTGAGCAGTTCTGCTCATGGTCTGCGTGCAGGATGAAGAGAACGTCGAGGGCCTTCTCGAGGATCGGGCTCGGCTTGTAATCTCGCGTCCCGACCCTGAACAGCATGTTCAGGAAGTTCGCCGTGTACGAGAGTTCGTTTTCCGGATAGACGTACGGGAGCCCTCTGTGATGCCGGTACGCAAACGCAGCAAGCGTCGGCATCTTGGCGATCAGCCGCATGATCTGCTGCTGTCGCGCCCCCGGATTCTCGATGTCCTTCGCTTCCGGATAGAAGGTCGACAGCGCTGCGACCCCGCTGATGACCATGCCCATGGCGTGAGCGTCGTAACGGAATCCCTCGAAGAGGTCCGTGATGTTCTCGTGGACGTACGTGTGGAACGTCACGTCGTGAACGAAGTCGTCGAGCTGCTGCTGGGTGGGAAGCTCCCCGTGGAGGAGCAGGTACGAGACTTCGAGGTGGGAGCTGCGTTCGGCCAGCTGGTCGATCGGGTAGCCTCGATAACGGAGGATTCCCTTGCCACCGTCGATGTAGGTGACGGTGCTGCGCGTCGAGGCCGTGTTGGTGAAGGCCGGATCGTAGGCCATCATGCCGAAATCGTCGTCGTTGACCTTGATCTGGCGAAGATCCATCGCCTTGATCACGTCCCCCTCGAGGATATCGACCTCGTACTTCTTCCCCGTACGGTTGTCGAGGATGGTAAGGGTCTTGTTCGCCTCGGTCCCGTTGTCTGACATGGCCACTCCCTAGTTGCCGTCCCGCCCGGCGCCTGAAATCCAATACAGCCTATAAGTATATCCACGGCACCGGGTGCTCCCAAGGCATCGGACGCCAATTCCTCAGGAAGAGACGGGGCCGATCGACCTCGTACAGGATCGTCAGGCCGTAACGAACCCTGGCCCCGCCGAACCGGGGCGGACCGAGCGTCGGGAACGTCCCGGTCGGTCAAGAGAATCGAAGAGTGCCGGGGGCGGGAGTGACCTGCGGCGCTGCGCGCCTCGGTCAGCTCGCGGCTCCACAGCTCGGGTCTTCGAAGTGCCGGGGGCGGGAGTGGCCTGCGGCGCTGCGCGCCTCGGTCAGCTCGCGGCTCCACGGCTCGGGTCTTCGAAGCCACCTTCCCCGCTCGGTTCGAACCCTTCGGGTTCAGGTCCCAACCCATGGTCGGACCCGTCGCGCGTACCGCGCGACCGACTCCCGCCCCGACGAGCGGGAGGGCGAGAATCACCTAGTGCCGGGGGCGGGAGTCGAACCCGCATGCCCGTAAGGACAGCGGCTTTTGAGGCCGCCGCGTCTACCGTTCCGCCACCCCGGCAAAGTGGTTTGGCGCTTGGATTATCGCTTCCCTGGTGCCCGACGTCGAGGTGTCGGGCGACGCGGCGGGTAACGTCTCGGTAACTGGAAAGGCTTCGGTGTCTTGCCAGGGCTCGACGCGTAGGTATCCGTCACGAAGCCGGTCATTGGACAACTTGCCAATCCCACGGGCCAAGCGGAGGTTGTCGGTTCCCGTCACCCCTTTACACGGTCGGCTGATGGATCCTCGCGAACTTGGCCTCTCCGCCGACGATCTGGAAGCACTCGGATACGTGAGGCGGGAGGGCCCGGAAGAGCCGTCCGGCACGGACGGAGCCGAAAGGCAAGCCGTTCGAGTGCCACCTGAGACATCCCCGAGCGCGGCGGCCGCTCGCCGGTGGTTGTGGACCGCCGTGTTACTCCTGGGCGCGGGATGGGGAGCGAGCAGCTACCGCCAACTTCCAGACCCGGTGCCCGCGAACCGTCCCGACACCGTGTTCTCCTCGGGCCGCGCCCTGTCGCAGCTCGTGGAGATCGCTCGCGCTCCCCGCCCCCCGGGGTCGCCCGAGCATGAGCGTGTCCGGGTCTTCTTGGAAGACCGTCTTCGCGCATTAGGGCTCGAGCCCGAGGTGCAGGTCGCGACAGCCTCGACTATGGCTGCGGGCTCGGCCGATGTCCTCACGGTTCGAAACGTGCTCGTTCGACTCAGCGGTGCCGCCTCCTCGGGAGCGGTTCTGCTCACGGCTCACTATGACAGCGCTCCGTTGTCGCCTGGTGCGGGCGACGACGGAGTGGGAATCGCCGCCATCCTGGAGACTCTGCGGGTCATAGGGTCGAGTGCGCCCCTTCAGAATGACGTCATCGTACTCTTCACCGACGGTGAGGTGCTCGGCTCGATGGGCGCGAGAGCCTTCGCGGAGGAGCACCCTTGGGCGTCGGAAGTCGGCTTTGCGGTATCACTCGACATCCGTGGCGTGGCCGGTCCCGCCTGGGTCGTCGAAAGCGAGACGCACAACGCCAGAGTGATCAGAGGACTCGCGTCGGCCGTGCGTCGCCCGGTTGCACATTCGCTAGCGCAGGATGTTGGCGGCGAGCTCGATCGCATGACGGGCCTGTCCGTGCTCCGAGAGTATGGGACGCCCGCGATCGGTCTGCTGTCGTTGGGGGGCCAGGAGTCCCATCACGGCGCCCTCGATACGGCCGAGCGAGTGAATGAGCGGACCCTCGCGCATTACGGCCAGCAGCTCGTGGCCCTCACACGGTGGTTAGGCAATCAGGACCTCTCAGTCCCGTCGGGCACGGCCGAGGATTCGGTCGCGTACTTCTCGTTGCCAGTGATCGGGCTGGTTAGTTACCCCGCAGGCTGGTCCCTCTTCGTGACGATCGGGCTCTGGCTCGCGTGGTTATCCCTCGTGCTGATCTTCCGGCTTCGGGGCGGCGAGCCGCGACGTGCACTCGCTGGAACCGCCATGGCGGCAGCGGCGATCGGATCTGCCGCCGGGGCCGGGGAGCTGATGGTCAGGTTCCTTCGGAGTGTGCACCCGGAATACGGGCGACTCAGCGGAGCGGTGTTCAACGACGGCGTGCACATGGCGGCTCTCGCAGCCATAAGCATCGGGTTCGTCGTCCTCGTCTATGGGATCGCTCGTCGACGCTTCGAGCGGGCGGAGCTCCATCTCGGTGCCATGCTCTTGCCGCTGGGCTTCCTGGTCTGGCTGACCCTTGACTCGCCGCTCGCCGCGCCGGCGCTCCAGGTGCCGCTGGTGATCGCCCTTGTGTTCGGAGCCGTCGTGGTCTTCGCCGAAGACCGACTCGGCAGCAAATGGGCGTGGGTCGGGAGTCTCGTTCTGTGCGCATGCGCGCTGTCCGTGATCGTGCCGAGCGCAGAATGGGTGATCGCGACACTCACACCCCGCGGCAGCGTCACGATCGGTGCGGTCCTGGCCTTGTCCGCTCTCCTCGTGCTCCCGATCGGGGATTGGCTCATCGTCCCCCGATTGTGGTGGACACCCGCCCTCGCCGTGATCGGTGGCGTCGCGATGGCCGTGCTCGCGATGCCTTGGGTTCAGGGTGAAGAACGACATCCCGAACTCACGTCGCTCATCCTCCTCGTCGACGATACGATGAGTGCAACACCGTCGGCCGTCGCGCCCGACGGCGGAGACCCAGCCGAGCTCGCGGACAGCCTCGGCGTGATCACACCGCGGAGAGCTCTCGGAGTGTGGTTGACCGTCGAAGGCCCGGGCGAGGAGTGGGCTCGGTCCTGGGCAGTGCCAGGCGGTGTAGGTGAGCGTGGTCCCGACGGTCTTCTTCTACCTGATGGGGTGCCGTGGGTGGTCGCCGGCGCCGGTCCGGGAGCCGAACTCTCCCCGTCCAGGGTCGAGATCATCGAGAGCACGGTCGTGGAGGGAAGATGGCGGGTCCGGGTGGAGGTCACTCCCGGCCTGGACGGTGAGATGGTCGGCCTCCGGCTCGCCGAGGGAGTCCCTGGGGACATTGTCGCCGTCGACGGCCTCACGCTGACTTCGCAGGACGGGTCGCTCCCGCTGCGAAGCGTCCGACGCTGGGGCACCGCAGGGAATGCCACCTTCGAGCTACGGCTCGATGCGGCGCCGGATTCGGCGTTCTTCGATCTCCTCGAACACCATTTGCGGCCGACCGAGCTCCTCGGTGAGATGTTCTTCGAACGGGATGGGACACTGATCCCCGACGCGTCGACTGGTAGCGATCGTCTGGTACAGCGTACACGCGTTAGGATTTCGAGATCGGAAGGGAGTGGCTGATCGTCGACAGTCGCGGACTCGAGCCGAGCACACGAACCTAGAGTCGGTTTCTCTCGACTCGGTAACGCCGAAGCGGGTAGTGGATGGGTAACGTGAAAGAAGCCGCCTCGTGAGGTCGAGGGATCGGTACGGGCTAGCGCAGGTTATTTGACACATGGCAACTCTACCGCCCGGTACCGAGGTCTCGATCCGGACCGACGCTCTCCGAAGGCTCAACTTCCCTCCGCCGAAGGGCTCGGTCCTCTTGGTGGCCGTGCACGAAGGAGCCCTCCTGGCTCCTGGGAGTCCCCACACGCAGCTCATCGGGCTTCGTCACGGCGACGTGATCTGGGCAGGGGCCTTGGGCGAGCACCTTCTTACGGTGGAGTCCGAGGGAGGTGGAGATCCACGGCAGCTCCTGGGAGATGCCATCGGGGCCGGACCCCGCCTATGGGACGTGGTATGGCCTCTGGAGTTGGCGGCGGACTCGCGGCGGGGTCCTCTCTCCACCGTCTATCAAGGAGAGCGACCCTGGGTGGTGATCGGGCTTGTGTCCGGAGGTGACCTTCTGGCGGTTCCGCTGAACGAAGCTGCCAACCCGAAGCGCTTCACTCCCATCCTGGACCGGGAAGAGGTCTTGATGCCGGGGTCATCCAAGGAGTCTCAGCTCGAGCTGGCCCACGTCTGGAGCCTACCCCAATCCCTGGGGACCGTGGGATCGGTCGCACCCGAGGCACGCGGTAGAATCCTGGAAGCGCTCCGAAGCTATTTCTGAGGACCGGTGGCGCGAAGCTCGGAGCTCATGGTGTGCGCGACGAGGTACGTGTTGAGCGACCGTGCGACCCAACGTCCCATCGGACTCAGCTTCCCACCCTCTCCTTCACGAGCTCCATGAAGTTCTGCACCAGGATCAGCTCGGCTGTCCTCTCCTCCTGCCGCACCGTCCGGATCATCAGGAAACGGTCGGAGTGGGCATCGTAGGA
>JBDGVT010000079.1:0-34079 GCA_039585495.1 Gemmatimonadota bacterium
TGCGCTCGATGGCCACCTGGGTCAGGGCGCGCTGCTGGACACAGTGGGGCCACCCCCACAGTAGACCCCCTTCTCGGAGGGCCTCGAGGTCCTCCCGCTCCGGTTTGGGCAGCACGACCACTCCCAGGTCGGCCAGGAGCTCCTGACGTGGCGCGGTACCGCCTGCCAGAGAACCCAGATCTGAGTCCGATATCCCGAACGGCTCGCCGTAGCCGTGTTCGAAGATCAACTGCCGACGGAGCTCCGCCGGGAAGCGCGACAGATGATCAGGATGGAGAGGAAGTCGCCTCTCGCTCTCCTTTTTCGATGTTCCGATGACCCCGAGCTTCAACACGGGACTTCCTCCCCACTGGGCCGCGTCTTGCGGCCGTCCTGGCACAAAGCACCAACTACCGGGTGCCGGAGTGTCAAGACAAGAAGAGGACGAAGCGCTGATCGTGTAGGTACATTAGAACCTTCGCGCTTTCTGCCGCCGATAGCGAACGGTGATCTGCAGGGAGTGGGGGCCCGCACCCCAACGGGCGACCCCGTTCGGCACCCGTTCTCTCCAGGGTTGGGTCGCTAGTAGGCGTCAATCCTGCAATGCCTGGGCTCTCTAACAAGGAATTGCTGTTGGCGCGGTTCGGCTCACCGGCCCGAGCTACTCGGCTTGCACCTCGCAGCTCGGGAAGAGCATTGTAGTCGCGCAACAGAATTCCAAAGTCGTTATAGAGCGGGGACATCACTGGTTGTATCGTGAGGGAGAAGCTTGAGCCTCCGCCACGTCCCAAGCGCTCGGGCTCACTTCCCAATCGCGTGGGACCCCGCAACCAGAAGCGTCTCGGAGGACGGGGCTTTGGCCGCCACCCGGGTCAGGAGACCTTGGCGGGGAGCCCGAAGAGGCGCCGGGCTTCCTCGCGCGGAAACGCATAGTCGAGCGCGCCGCACGGTATCCTCGCGAGGTGTCTTTCTACTTCCTCCAGGTACACGACGTCGTCGTCGTACTCCACCTCGAAGGCGACCCTCGCCTGGAATGCGAACTCGTTCATGGACCCGAGCACTTTCCGATCCGCTGTCTTCGCGAACGGCATCTGATCCATCCCGCGGACCTCCGCCGCGGCCAGGTCTGGTGGAACCCCGAGCTCGAAGAGCAACGCGTGCGCGCGCTCACGAATTCGTTCTCTTAGTCTGGCTGAGTCCTTGATCGGCACGATGAGCGAAAGCAGGGAGCGCTCGCTGGTCACAAGAACGAGTCGATTCCGCCCGATGTTGAGGATATTGGCGTACCAGTCGCCTAGCCGGTTGTCGGTCGGTGTGGGGTCAGTGAGCGGCCTCTGCTTGAGTCGCTTCAACAGCTTTGCGGTGCATCGCAGGTTGGCCAATGGTGGTGGTCCAAGTGCTGGTGGCGGATGCTTCTATTCGGGCACGCCAAGGATGCCTCGAAGGTGTCGTGCTCGATAGTGGTGCTCGCGACGCGGATCCGCTCTATAACAAGCGATTGCTACTGACACGGGCTACCTGGTTGGTAACGGACCACTCGGCTATCGCCTCGCGCCCCTTGTTAGCAGGCTGGCCGCGCAGCAGAATCGCGAGACGTTAGGAAGCCTGGCTCACTGGCCAATTCATGATTCACAGTCGAACGACCGGGGGCGGATGACTGCTTTCGAATTCCTCTCCGTCGCCCTCTCATTCGTATTGGGCCTAGCGGTGACGCTCGTGCTGACGTCGTTCCTCGCCGCGTTTCGGGCACGAAGCGAATCGAGGATGGACTGGCTCCCGTTCGCTTGGTCAAGCTATGTGCTCGCAAATCAATTTCAGTATTGGTGGGCCATCTTCGAGCTATCCTCGATGCCGGAATGGACCATCGCCACTTTCGGGATGCTGCTGCTCCTGGCGGTCATTCTTTTCGTCGCTGGGGGGCTAACGCTCCCGACGGGGTCGGGGGAATACCCGCACGATCTCAGGGAGTATTTCAGAAGAGATGGGAAGTGGGGTGTTGTCGCACTCGCCTCATACGGGATCGTCGGAACGGTAGGCAACGTCATCCTGTTCGATACACCGCTCGTCAGCGCTCTTCATGCGATCCAGGTAGGGGCAGTTGGCGCAGCGATCGCGGTGGCGTCGGCCAAGAGTCGTCCAGTGCAGGTGACGGGCACTCTCCTTTTCGGGGTCCTGCTAATTTTGGCGCTGATTCTAGCGACGCCTTGGGCGTACTAGCGTCGGGCGGCTTCATTGCTACTGTCACGGGTTACCTGAGGGGTAGCGGGCCACTCGGCTATCGCCTCGCGCCCCTTGTTAGCGGAAGGGCCGTGCAGCAGAATCGCGAGTCGTTAGATGGTGCTCAATCGAGACCGGCCAGGTCCGCGGAGCGAGTCAGGTGATTCCAGCTAGAGTCGGAGCCGTCCTTCCTATTCTTCTCGCTGGTCTCGCTGCATGCACGCTCGATTGCACGTTGCTTCCGTGCTTCGGCGGCCTGCTCATCAATTTGGACGGAGAGCCCGAGGCTGGAACCGTCGTCGAAGTTCGCCTTGCTGGTGCGACAACCGTGGTGGTGGACTGCGACGAGTCGTTGTGCTGGCCCTTCCTCCATCTTGGCGAAGTGACTGCCGACCGAGTGACGGTGGTGGTCACTTCGCCGGCTGGGCAGGTGTCTGCCGACTTCCAACCGAACTATGAGCGGATGGAGCCGAACGGATCGGGGTGCGGATCATGTGTCGGTGCGGAGATCTCGGTTCAAAGACCCTAGTTGGGGCACCATCGAACAAGCGATTGCTACAGACACGGAAGAGCGAGTCGGGAGCGCTTCGCGCTCGTCAGCGGGCCGGCCGTGCAGTAGAATCGCGAGACGTTATGCGCCACTCTCAACGAACGGTAGAGCTTGAGCAAACAGACCATCCCATGGATGCGCTTTCTCGCCGAGGGGGTGCTTATCATCTCTTCAGTCTATCTGGCGATCGCGCTTGAGGGAGCATCTGCTGAACGAGGCCGGCGAGCTGAGGCGATCGCAGCCCTTACCGCATTGCGGGCCGAATTGCAGTTGGATCAGGCTGATGCTCGTGAGATCCTTGATCTTCAAGAAAGTCAGGGCGGCAGTGGTGAGCGGATCCAGGCCTGGCTCTCCCACCCGCGGAGCCTGCCCGCTGATTCGTTGTCGGCTGCTTTGCTCCACGTGCTCACCGACAACCGAACGATGTACCCGCGAAAGTCGTCGTGGACAACGATGGTCGCGGAGGGTCAGCTAACTGTTCTCGACGCTCCCGAGCTCATTAGCCGGCTCGCGAACCTGTACGAACATGCCAACGTGCGTCTCGAGTACAATGGTGCTCGCTACGACGATACCACTCAAGACATGCTTCGGGGCAGGATGCCTTACGTGTGGGATGTTGTTGGGCACCGGTTCTTGACCACCGATGATATGTCCATAACCACCTTCGGTAATCAAATGCTGCAGGTGCAACGCCAGAATCGAGGCTACAGGGCCCTTCTCGTGGCATGGAGTACTGAGATCGAGGGAGTGGAGGCAGATGTCGAGGCGTACCTCGAGCGTCACGGCGGCGGCGCCTAAAAAGCGATTGCTACAGTCGTGGGGTACCTAGTAGGTGCGCTTCGCTGGTTAGCATCCAGGCCGTGCAGTAGAATCGCGAGACGTTATGCGGATCTCAGAAGGACTGGTAGGGTTGAAAGGTACAGTGTGCGGATACACATTGTAATTACGAGCCGCCTCAACCGACCGGGCTATGAAGACTAAGATCGTTCGCATTGGAAACTCCCAGGGGATCCGTATCCCGAAGCCTCTGCTTGAGGAGGCCGGCCTCGGCGAGGTGGTTGAGCTCCGAATCACCGAAGCGGGGCTGGTACTTGAGCCCTTCTCTCGACCGAGGGCCGGCTGGGCGGAAGCTGCCTGTACACTCGCCGCGTCGACGGATGGTGAGGAGTCGGATCCCTTCTTGTCGACGGACTTCGACGAATCGGACTGGGAATGGTAGCTACGGCGGACCTGCCTCAGCGCGGGGACGTCTACCTCATCGCGCTCGATCCGACCCTCGGTAGGGAGATCAAGAAGACGCGCCCCTGCGTTGTGGTTTCTCCCGATGAACTCAACGCACACCTGACTACGTTTGTTGTCGCGCCCCTGACGACCGGCGGTTTCAAGTATCCATTCCGCGTCCCCTGTAGGTTCCAGAAGAAGGACGGGCACATCGTGCTGGATCAGATTCGCTCGGTAGACCGGCGCCGCTTGGTGAAGCGGCTCGGGAGGGTCTCGGCGCCGACTTTGGAGAAGGCGTTGTCTGTCCTGCAAGAGATGTTCACCTCCTGAGCGGATCCGCATAACAAGCGATTGCTACTGACGCGGGTTGCCAGGTAGGTAACGGGACACTCGCCTATCGGCTCGCGCCCCTTGTTAGCGGGAAGTCCGTGCAGCAGAATCGCGAGACGTTCGGCGGAGGTGATGAGGCGCAGCTGGTTCTAGTATCTAAACGTAGGCTCCCGCGGGCGCCTACTAGTCACCACGATGGTAGGCGACCCTTCCCTGTGCTCTTCGGTGGCGGCTCCCAATGACAGTTGAAACAAGACCGCGACGGCTTCCGATAGCCGAGATCCTGCTCATTATGCTTTCGGTCTTCCTTGCCGTTGCCGCCGAGGGATGGTGGGATGAGCGGGGGCGCGCCGCGGACGCTCGAAGAGTGCTAGCCCAGACCCTCGAAGAGCTCCTGGCAGATCGTAGCGATCTGGACGAGGTTCTCGCCCTGCAGGCGTCTCGCGGTAGCCAATATCAGAACCTCCACCGCTGGCTCTTTGAGTACGGCACGATGCCCTTGGATTCGGTCGGCGAGGCGCTTGACTCACTAGCGTGGTCCAACTCGACCCTCTGGCCTCGTCGAGCGGGTTGGACCACGATGGTCTCCGGAAGCCAACTTGCGCTGCTGAGATCACCAGACCTCGTCGCGACGCTCGCGAGCCATTATGAACACACCAATGCCCGCATTCGCGCGAATGGTGACAGCTATGGATTGGCGGTGAATCGCCTGGTGCTTGAGGCGATGCCTAGGGTCTGGGATGCCCAGAACCGTGTACTTCTGTCTGATGATCCGGACCAGATCGCTACGTTTCGTACGGAGGTGTACCTCGTCTACTACTCCTGGAATCAATGGTACACGTCGTACCTGAATGACTATGAGGGCTCACTGGATTCCCTTATCGCGGTGGTTCAAGCCTACCTAGCTGGGGAGGCGTGACTTCGCCCGCTGACCGCAGGTGCGCCTCCGCCTAACAAGCGATTGCTACTGACACGGGTTGCCTCCGCGGTAGCGGGCCACTCGCCTTCAGCTCGCGCCCCTTGTTAGCAGGTCGCCCACGCAGCAGAATCGCGAACCGTTAGACAACTGCACGGTCACGTTGGGGAGACATCCATTAGCCAGGTACGGAGAGGATGGCGCGCGCGCCTTGCTGAGGGCCTCACGATCACATTGGGGATCTTGGCAGCTTTCGCGGTCGATGCGTGGTGGGACCGAGTGCAGGAAGCTCAGTCTGATCGCGCGAACCTCGAGAGCGTTTTGCGGGAACTCCGTACGACCTCCGGCATGCTTGACGACGCCGTGCGTCTTCACGGCGTAACCCAGGACAACGCCATCACTATTCTCGAGATGACGAATGTAGGACGCGCCACATTGCCGATTGACTCCCTTGAGGTGCTGGTCGTGTCGCTCTGGAACTCCTACGTAATCAATGCACCGACCGGAGCGCTTGAGGCGGCAACTCTAGCCGGGACGATCGCGCGGCTCGATGACGAGGTACTCAAAGACCTTCTGCTCGGTTGGGACGGATTGATCGAGGACCTCCTTGAAGAAGAGATCGACGGCCGGGCGAACTCAGGGCGGTTCATCACGGACTTCCTGACTTCTCGGGGTGCAGCTCATGCGATGGCGTCCGCTTACCGAACTTCGATCTCGGGCGAAGTGGTGGGGGGACGGCGTGGCGACCTGCCGTCATCCAGACACGAAATGGACTGGGATGCCCTCATCGCGGACCCCGAGTTCGAGAGTGAAGTGCTTCTGCTACTCCTCTTCGCTCAATTCAGCCAAGAGGAGGCGGTCGTATTCCGAGAGACGCTTGGAGAGGCAATCCGTCGGCTTGAGGCAGTACTTGAGACCGCAGTTGTCTAACAAGCGATTGCTGCAGTCGCGGGTTACCCGCACGGTCAATTAGGTAACTATCCTGGCTTGTTGCGAGGCCGCCCGCGCAGCAGAATGGCGAACCGTTAGCCAGCGCTTCCTGGCACTAGTAACGCTTGACGATAATAACGCCGAGCGTTATGATTGGGCCATGATCAAGCGGTTCAAGGATCGGGACACGGAACGGCTGTTCCGGCGCGAGCGGGTGAAGCGGCTCGGCACAGATGTCCAACGCACGGCCCTTCGCAAACTCCGCATGCTTGACGCTGCGACGGCGCTCCATGATCTCAAGATTCCGCCGGCGAATCGCCTCGAGAAACTCAACGGCGATCGCGCCGGTCAACACAGCGTCCGTATCAACCGGCAGTGGCGGGTCTGTTTCACTTGGCGGGCCGGCGATGCGTACGACGTCGAGATCGTCGACTACCACTAGGAGGATCTGATGGCTACAACAACACTCGCGCAGTATCGGTTGGCGAAGGACATCAGCGTTCCTCCCCGGCGCATCAATGAGATAGTGCACGGAAAGCGCGCCGTTACGGCTGACACCGCGCTACGCCTCTCCCGCTACTTCGGCACGTCTGATCGGTTCTGGCTGAACCTCCAGGCCAGCTTCGACCTGGATGTTCAGCGGGACAGGCTCGGCGATCGCCTTGAGGCCGAGGTGCTACCGCGCGCTGGCTAACAAGCGATTGCTACTGGCACGGAAGCCCTGATCGGGAGCACTACGTGCCCGTCAGCGGGCTGGCCGTGCAGTAGAATCGCGAGACGTTAGGAAGCAACTCTGACTGAAGGGGAGAGAAGGAATGGCGGGTCCCGATGCACGAAGGATCGTGGAGGTCGTCGGACTCGTTGGCGTGATCGGATCACTATGGTTCGTCGGACTCACCCGCGCGGCAACCGACGCCGAGATCGCTTCGCAGTTCCTCGACCTGAACACAGCGATGTTCGAGGGCCGTGATTTGGCTCGCGCGTTCGAAGCGGCCGCCGAAGCCGGTGATCCATCCCAGGCGCCCTATGTGGACCAGTTTCTTCTCCGGGCCCTCTACAGGGGCTTGTTCCACATCTGGTCCAACACCCACCGGCAGCACCTCAACGGGACAGTGAATCCCCTGCTGTTCCAAGCGGTAACCCAAGAAATCGTTCAATACGCGTCTCCTGCCGACTCGGACACGGTGGAGCGCCTCAACATTTCTCGTCGTAACCTGGCCTGGGCTTGGGAGAGCGAGCGCTTCATCTACAACCCTGAGTTCCAAGAGTTCGTCGACAGCATCATCGAGGCGGTGCGATGAATCTCGACGGCCTCCGACCGGTTGCTTCCTAACAAGCGATTGCTACTGGCACGGGTTACTAGTGGGGAGCACTGTGTGCTCGTCAGCGAGCGGGCCGCGCAGCAGAATTGCGAGACGTTAGGCCGCGCATCCCCTGGAGGACTTATGCAGCCCGTTCATTCAGTGAGCCGCATGGGCGTCGCGACTGTGCTCGCTCTGCTGCTCTTCCCGACGCAAGGCATCACACAGCAGCTCGGGGACTCCATCTTCTCGCCGGAACTCCACCGGCCGGCCTTCGAAGCGGGAGGAGGTCCTCGTGTTGTGGTCGACGGGGCACATGAGAATTTCCATACTCTCTCGGGCCGGTTTGGTGCATTCGCCCGGCTGCTGCGAGCAGACGGTTTCGTTGTCGAGGGTCACGACTCGGAGTTCACGACTGAGTCTCTCCGCGGTGTGGGCCTGCTGGTCATCGCCAATGCGCTCAACGCCGTGAATCAGAGTAGCTGGACTCTGCCCACGCCGTCGGCCTTCACGCTGGACGAGGTGGAGGCTCTTCGTGCTTGGGTGGAGCAAGGAGGTGCTCTCCTGTTGCTCGCAGACCACATGCCTTTCCCGGGGGCTGCGGCCGATTTGGGGGCTGCCTTTGGGTTCGAGTTCAGTAACGGCTTTGCCATGGACCCGAGCGGGCAGGGGAATTTGACCTTCCGCCAGGCCGACGGCTCCCTCAGTCGTCACTTGATCACGGAAGGTATGACTCCGGGTGAATCCATCGACTCAATCGCCGCGTTCACAGGGCAGGCCTTCCGGTCCCCGCCGGCCGCCACGGACCTGTTGGTCATGCCGATGGGCTGGGTGTCTTTGGAACCGACAACGGCATGGGAGTTCGATGACGACACGCCACGAGTCGACGTCGATGGGTGGTCGCAAGGTTCGGTCCTGGAGTACGGACGTGGCCGGCTGGCGGTCTTCGGTGAGGCGGCGATGTTCACCGCGCAGCGCACCGGACCGGACCGGGCGCCGATGGGGATGAACTCTCCTCACGCGCATCGGAATCCACAGTTCGTCGCGAATCTCGTCCGTTGGTTGACCCGGGTAGAGTGAGCGCTGGGGCGGCGCGGCCTAACAAGGAATTGCTGCTGTCGCGGAAGGTGGGGTAGATGCGCGCGGGGCGCGCGATGTGCAGATTGGCCGCGCAGCAGAATTCCGAAGTCGTTAGGTAGCTCCGGGAGGCCGAATGGATTGGACAGCGATAGGCGCGGTCGGTGAGCTCTTGGGCGCCATTGCTGTGGTGGTGTCGATTGGGTACTTGGCCACTCAGGTTCGGTGTCGCCGCGGTAAACTCGCGAACAGGAGATGCGCACGTTGCCGACGTGCTCGCGCGTGGTCGGGAGAGCTACTTCAAGCTCTCGCCCGCCGACCGGATAACCTTTGGCTACTACATGCAGGAACGTCTCCTCATGTATGAGTCGAGTCTAGCCATGGCTCACCTGCTCAAGCCGACTGTACTCGATGTGGTCCAGAAGAACATCCGCTTCCATCTCTCCTTCCCTGGAGTGAGAGAATGGTGGACGGAGCCTGGCCGTGAACTTCTGGCGCAAGACTTCGAGGATGAGGTGGGCCGCTTGGCCGGGATAGACAGGCCGAGAGCGGTCGAGGATGCCGTTGGGCTGGGAGCTACCTAACAAGGGCTGCTGTCCGCGGAGACGTTGAGGGCAACTCGCTGCGCTCGCTGGCGGACGAGTAGCTGCGGCAGCAGAATTCCGAGACGTTGAGAGCGGCCTCCGAGCCGAGAGAATCCATGAACTGGGATGCCATGAATTGGGATGCCATTGGTGCTACCGCGGAGGCCTTAGGCGCGATTGGCGTCATCATCACTCTCGCCTACCTCGCAGTCCAAGTGCGGCAGAACTCGAGACTCCTTGAGAAGAGCACTGAGGCGACTCAAGTCACCGCCGACGACGCCGTGGTTGAGAACTTCAATTCGTGGCGCGAGATGATGATCACGAATCCGGAGGTTTCGGAGATCTTTATCCGCGGCATGGAGGATCCGTCGTCTCTCGCTCCCGGAGAACGGCACCGATTCAATCACGCCTTGGGCACATTCACCTGGACGGCCTGGCAGCTGTGGCGAGTACAGGCGCTCCTCGGCACGCCAAACACACTGCTGCTACGCCACATGCTCATGCACGAAGGGGGTAGGGCGTGGTACTCCGATAATCGGGCCTTCTTCCCGCCGGACTTCTGTGAGAGCCTTGATAAGCACCTCGCAGAGATCGCACAGGCCGGCCTCTCGGACCTGACACCCAGCGACGTCTCGAGCATGTTCGAAGGCAGGTTGGAGTCGCCGACGTCGGATACCGACGAATAGGGAGATTCTCTCCGCCCGCTCTCTAACAAGCGATTGCTACTGTCACGGCGTACAGGTAGGGAGCACTGCGTGCTCGTCATCGGGCTGGCCGTGCAGTAGAATCGCAATCCGTTCGAGCGCACTCCGACGCCCTGGGAGCGAACTCCAGAGATGCCGTTGCAGAAAACGAAGGGGAGGTGGAGGTACGGCCTCACCGAGTTGGTAATCGTGATTGCCGGTGTATTGATTGCTCTGGCGGCGGACGGTTGGATGGAGCAACGGACGCTTCGAGATGCTGAGGTGGAGTCGCTCGGGCGACTGATCAAAGATATGGAAGTCGATATCGAGGACTTCTCAGGGAATCTCGCCCGTACGCAACGCGGACTCGATGCGGCGAAGTGGCTGATGGATCATCGCGGCGGGCCCTTCCCGGACCCAGAGACCTTGAGCGAGCGTCTCACAGACTTCACCGCGTGCTCAATCCTGTCGCCGAACACCTCTGAGTACGCGGCGCTCAAGTCGTCCGGTCAACTGGCTACGCTGCGAAACGCTGGATTCCGCCAGGAGCTGACGAACCACTATGAGCGCTACGGCTTGATGTCGGCGCAGTACGACAATGACTGCCGAGTTGTAGAAGAAGGAGTGGCGGCTATTGCCCATTTCATTGAGTTCGGTTTGGACCCTGAGCTCGACACCTGGCCGGTGATAGTGACCGGGAGTCCTAGCGACCTTCTCACGAACGCCTCGTTCCAAAAGTCCGTGGGTTGGGCGGCTCAGCTCCGACTCGGATTGTCAGTCCGCGCCGAGAGAATGATTGCTGACCTCTCCGCGCTCAGGGCTCGAGCCAGCGAGTTGACGGGGGACTGAGCCTGCGGCGGTGCGCTCTAACAAGCGCTTGCTAGTGGCGCTTGTAGACTTTCGTGCTCGCGTGCTGCGCACGCGGGCGACATCTTCGGGGCGCAGCCCAATCGCGAGACGTTAGACGGATTCCCAGGAGGCTTTCTCGATGAGACGCCACGCAGCGCTTTGGCTAGCTGTCGTCGCGGCGTGCCAATCCCCCGAATCAGCCGGTGATTCTGTCGCGTTGCTTTCGGGCTCTGACTTCGAGGGAGCGGCCTTCGAGTTCGAGCAGGTCTTGGACGGCGTGTATCAAGCACGCGGAACGGGCAATGTGGCCGTCGGATCGAACGCCGCCGTGATCATTAATGAGGACGACGTGCTCCTCGTCGATTCCCACATCTCTCCTGCAGCGGCTTCAGCGCTCTTGTCCGAACTGACAGCGATCACCGAGAAGCCGGTGCGGTATGTGGTCAACACCCACTTCCATTTTGACCACGCTCACGGGAACCAGATCTACCCCGCAGAGGTGGAGGTGATCGGACACGAGTTCACTCGGGAGATGCTCGTCAGCGGTGAGTCCGTGGGGCGGACCTACCAAGGCTTCCAAGACGCGATGGCCGGACAGCCGGGCTACGTCGAAGGGCAAGAGGGACTCGTACCGACTCCGCCCACGACCACACTGTCCGAGCGCATGACGCTGCACCGTGGAGGTCGAGAGATCCGTCTCCTGTTTTTCGGCAGAGGACACACCGGGGGCGACGTCGTGGTCCACCTTCCTCAGGAGCGGGCCCTCATTACCGGCGACCTGCTTCTGGCGGGCGTCCCATTCATGGGCGACGGCTTCCCAGAGGACTGGGTGAATACGCTCGAGGAGCTCAAAGCACTTCCGGTCGACGTCGTCATCCCGGGACATGGATCGCCGTTCACCGATCTGGCCAGGATCGACGCGCTACAGAGCTACCTTCGCGACCTCTGGGCTCGAACCGTAGAGGCGCGTTCTGCTGGCCTGACACCTTCTGAGGCTGCGGAGCAGATCGACATGTCTGACCACGCGGACGACTATCCGTCGATCACGGGCCCAGGAGTCCCACTCACCGCGGTTGCTCGGATGTATGAACTGATGGGCGGGTGACCTTCGCGCCGACAACTCTGCGCCGGAATCCGTCTAACAAGGAATTGCTGCTGGCCGAGGAGTCTTTGGGTCAGCTTCGCTGGCGAACTCACGGCTGCGGCAGCAGAATTCGCGAGACGTTAGGAAGAGCTGCTGGCTTGCCTGGTCGGGCTGACGAAGGTACCATACATGGTACATAGTTTCGTACCAAAGGTGGTGTTGATATGGCGATTCTGAAACCAAGCCAAGATGTGCAACCACTGTCCGCGTTTCGAGCGAACGCGGCAGGCTTCCTCGACCAAGTCCGTTCCACCAAGCGTCCTCTCGTGCTGACCCAGCACGGGAAGAGCGCTGCGGTTGTCCTCGACGTCGATCAATACGAAGCCCTGGTTGACGAGCTCGAGGTCATTCGAGACATCCGGCAGGCGAAGGCCGAGTTGGCAAGGGGAGAGGGAATACCTCATGAGGAAGTTGTCGCGGAGCTCAGAGCCAGACTGAAGCGTTGAGAGTCGTCTGGTCGCCTACGGCTAGACGCCACGCTCAGGCGGCGGTCGACTACATCGCGCTCGACCGCCCTCAGGCTTCTGTCGCTTGGCTTGAGGCGCTGATCAAGCGGGTCGAACTGCTCGCGGACCTGCCCGAGCAGGGCCGAGTAGTCCCGGAGTGGCATGAGTCGTCGGTGCGTGAGGTGTTCCACGAGCCATATCGTGTGATCTACGAAGTCACGGACGACCGACTCGAGATTATTGCGATGAGCCACTTTCGCCAGGAGCTTCCTCATCAACCGCCGGGGAGCTCTTCCTAACAAGGGATTGCTACAGCCGCGGTGACCTTTGCGGGTCCACAGCACTCGCCTATTCAGCTCGCGCAGTGGCCAGACATGCCGGTCGCGCAGTAGAATCGCGAGCCGTTAGAAAGCAGCGAAAGGGAGGGTCTTTGCGGGAGACGGAGAATCGGGGCCGCATATGGCGGCTCCTCGGCGAGTTCCTCGTGATCTTCGTAGGCGTGCTCACGGCTCTCGCGGCGGACCAGTGGGCCCAGACGCAGCGGGATAAAGAGTCAGAGGCATCCTACCTAGTCCGTCTCGAATCGGACCTCGTCAGTGACAGCCTTATGCTCGCTGAACGGCTGGAGGCTTCGTCGGAAGGACTGAAGCGTATTGCCGCCCTGTGGAGAGGGCTGCCCGAAGAGGTAGTGGTTGAGCTACCTGAACTACGCCCCTTCGACCTGTTTGGCTCTGGAGTCCCTCCGATGGCTTCCAGTTCCACGTTCGACGAGCTGACCAGTACGGGTAACCTGACGCTAATCCAGGACGTCTCGATCCGCTCCGTTCTGCTCGAGTACTACCAAGTTTCGGCGCGACGGACGGGTGACCTCGAAAATGCCTTTCGCCGAGGGCGAGACCCCCTCATGGATTTGACCTGGGATGCCGGGGCGAACGCCCCGGAGGGATTTCGCGAGCTTGGCGTCGGAGTGGAGCGCTCAAGACTACAGGTAGCGGTGATGCGTGCGGCGTCCTTCCACGAGATACTGTCACGCAGCATCGGGCAGTGGCAGGAGTACCTCGCAGAGGTGCTCAGCCAGGTGCGAGGCGCGCAGCGTTAGCTGTCCTGCTTCCTAACAAGGAATTGCTGCTCTGCGCGTATAGACTGTTGGGCAGCTCGCGCGAGCGCTCGCTGGCGGACTGGGGGATGCGGCAGCAGAATTCCGAGCCGTTAGAAAGCCACTCAACCAAGAGGCCCTTGCTTCTGACCTCGCGAAAGGATCAACTCCAGGCCGGTATCGCCAACCTGACCGTTATCGTCGTTGGGGTACTCTTGGCGCTTGCCGCAGAAGCGGCGTGGGCGGAGCGCGGAGACCGTATTCGGGAGCAGGAGGTGCTGGTGGACCTGCTCGAGGACTTCAGAGAAAACTACGGAGTCCTCCTCTCTGACATAGAGCAGAATCGCGTAGCGAAGGAGGCAGCGAGGGCATGGGCAGACGTCGCCCTTGACCACAGTGCCGCTTCGCCCGACTCAGCACACGCTTTGCTCGTGGCGGCCCAGCAGGACGCACGATTCGATCCGATCACTGGCGCGTTGCGCAGCCTACTCGATGGTGGCGAGCTACACGTGATCCAGAATCAATCCCTACGCCAAGCCTTGGCTGGCTGGACCGATCGCACTGAGGAAGCACGACTGACAGCGCTATCGTACGACGCGCAACGCCAAAGTCTGGTATCGCTCGTGCTAGGTTTCCCGCCTTCCGCTTCGTTGGCACCAAGGCAGCGGAGCGCTGTACTGCTCTTAGTGGAGATCACCGCTGGTCAACAAAGTCAGCTTGAGGCCCTGGTCGAACGAGTCGCCGAGATCATCACGCTGCTTGAGCGGGAGATCGACTGAGCGGCGGTGGCTTTCTAACAAGGAATCGCTGCTGACAGGATAAGCTGCGAGGTATGTCGGGTGATGTCTGTGGTTTGTCAGCAGGCGGGTCCGGCAGCAGAATTCCGAGACGTTAGAGTGCACCCCCAAACGAGGAGGAATGTGAGGCAAGTCCGTGGTGTTCCGGTCGGCCGGGCGAGCGTCGAACTCTTCGTGATCGCGGTTGGCGTACTCGCTGCCCTAGGTGTCGACCGTTGGGTCGCTCGAATTGACGAGCGCGAGATCGAGCGGGCGTATCTTGAGGCGCTGCGAGTCGATTTCGAAGCGAATCGCACCGTTGCGGTGCAGCGGGAGAGTGCGGAGCGTCAGCTACGGGATCTCGGTACCTCGCTTATTCGCTTCCTAAGTGGTGAGCGTCCCGAGATGTCGCCGGAGGAAGTCGTGATAGCTACGGAGCTTTCTGGGTATACCGTGTACCGCACGTACTCACGGGGGGCCTGGGACGACCTCAGTGCGACGGGCAGCACGGTGATTATTCGCGATCCGGAGCTACGGATCGCATTGTCTGAGTTCTACCACCGTCTGAGTTGGGTCGGTCGACTTGAGGCGGAGTTTTTCGACTACACCCTCTCATATAGGTACCCGGCCCGCGAGACGATCGATCCAGAGCTGCGTCTTGCGATGAACACGGCTTTCGGCGGTTGGAGCGAGGGTTTCGTCGATCGGACCCGCGAGGCCCTCGTGGCCCTTGATCTTGGGCCCATCGCAGCCGGGATCGCTCAAGTCCCCGAGTTGGCCGTGCCGCTCGGTGACGTAGTCATGGTCCGAGGGGTGGCCGTCGCGATCACAGAACACGACATGCAACTCATCGACGCGATCCTGAAAATGATCGATCGTGCGGTTGGTGCTCTCTAGCAAGGAATTGCTGCTGTCCGCGTAAGCTGGGGGGCATCGTCGGATGACTCCGCGGTTTGTCAAACAGGGGGGTGCGGCAGCAGAATTCCGAGACGTTAGGCATCCCCAAGGAGAAACGTGGACACCTTCGAGTTTATCTCGGTCGCCCTGTCTTTCGTAATCGGTCTTGGCGTGACCCATCTCCTGTCCGCGTTCGTCCGAGTCTTCTTGAACCGGAAGCGGATGCGCGTCGATTGGATTCCAATGGCTTGGGCGTTCTCGATCTTCGCTTCGATGATTCAGTATTGGTGGGCAGTTTTTGAGCTCGCGAGTTTGGAAGTGTGGCCGATAGGCCACTTCCTGGCCTTTCTCGGAATGGCGCTGCTTCTCTTCGTGGCCGGCGCGCTTGTGCTACCGGCTGCTCTCTTCGGTGAGGCTGAAGACCTCGGAGATATCTTCGAAGAGCACGGCCGATGGGGCTTGGTCGTGCTTTCGGCGTACACCATGACGGTCCTGGTCGGCAACGCCGTGTTTTGGGGGTCGTCTCCCTTTTCGGCGGTTGGACTTCGGACCATGATCCTCGCGGGCTTGCCGCTTGGAGTTGTGATCGCGCGCGGTCGCACTGTTCGGGGCCTTATCACCGTCTCCTACCTTGGTCTCTGGGTAATAGCCGCGTGGCAGGCGTCGCCCGCCGCCTACTGACTTTTGCCAGGATGCCTAACAAGCGATTGCTACAGACACGGGTTGGCTGTAGAGCGGGCGGGCCACTCGGCTATCGCCTCGCGCCCCTTGTTAGGGGACGGGCCGTGCAGCAGAAGCGCGAGACGTTAGGTAGCGCTGTCACCTGCCAGGCTTAGGTAGTCGCCGGGCGGGAGGATTATGATACCGAACAACTCCGAGCCAAAGTACGGGCCGAAGTCTCGGCGATCTCCGGTAATCAGGTGTGTTGCGTTCGCACTGATCGCTCCGCCGAGGATTGGCCAGTCCTTCTCTCGCAGCTCGATTTGGCCGCGCAGGTCGGCAGCGAGGCTTACGGAAGGAAGCCGCTCGACTTCCAGGAGCAACTCCTCGAGCCGGGCCAACTGTTCCCGCTCATCCAGGTTCCGTCGCGCTTCCTCAATCGCGTACTCTGACGTGATGAGGGCCCATCGCTCATCAGACCAGAGTCGAGTGACTCCGGCGTCCGTGCGGTAGGCGGCAGAGAACAGAACGTTGGCGTCGAGGAAGAGTCGATCCACGCCTAGGGTCCAGTCGGCTTGGTGTGCGCCACAGCCTCAGGGTCGATACCCAACGCTTTAACCTCTTCGACAGCGCGAGCGTAGTCTTCGGCATCGACTGCGTTGGAGAGAATGAACTCGGCTTTCCTCTCGGCGGTGTAGAGCTCGATCGGGACGGTCAAAGCGGGACGGATTAGGATCCCCTCGGGGGTCTCTTCCGCAATAATCTCCGATCCTTCCTCGATTCCGTAACGCCTCCGCAGGTTGGCCGGGATCACGAATGTCCCTCGCCTACCTACCTTACTGGATTCTGAAATGGCCATGTTCCCGCCTTGTCTGATACTCAGATATACCGAATGTCGGATACCTGCGTTCCAAGATGATCGAACAGGCGCTATCTAACAAGCGATTGCTACTGTCACGGGATACCTGAAGGGCGGGCCACTCGCCTTCAGCTCCCGCCCCTTGTTGGCAGACGGGCCGCGCAGCAGAAGCGCGAGACGTTAGGTCGCACGATCACGGGAGAGAGGCGGCGCTAAACATCAAGGCGGCCCAGGTCAGCGCGTATCAAGACCTGATAACGCAAATCACTGACCTCAACTATCTGGCTCTGACGGATCAGGAATGGGCTGCGCTCCAGGCTGATTTTAGGCGGACGCCAGAAAGCGTCACCGACCCAGTCGATAGAACGAAGTATGACATGTATTTCTTTCTGCTCTTCCGACACGGTGACATGGCGTTCCACCAGTTCGAGCAGGGCATGTTGACGGAGGAGCGCCTCAAGTCGGCGATGGCACCGCTAAGCGGGCGACTCCCTCTTCCACTTACCCTCGAGTTCTGGGAGAGGAGCCGGGCGAACTTCGTACCGTCCTACCAAGCCTATGTGGATTCCATCCTCACCCAGGTCGAGTCGGGGGCAGGCCAGCCTTAGTCGGCGGGTTGCGTTCTAACAAGAGATTGCTGCTGTCCGCGTATACACTGTTGGGCAGCTCGCGCGAGCGCTCGCTGGCGGACTGGGGGATGCGGCAGCAGAATTCCGAAGTCGTTAGAGAGCATCCTCCGGAGGCGCAATGGGAAGAGGGATGTGGACGAAGCTGAAGGGTTTCCTGGGACTCGGGACCGTCGGTGCCGGGGTCGGAGCGCTCTTTGGCGCGGGCTGGATCGCCATCTCCGGGTTGGTGACGGGGGCATTCTCCCCCGATGCGGTACTGAACGCAGCCGTCGTGTACGGGAGCTTTGGGTTCTTCACCACGGCCGGGCTGAGCTTAGTCCTAGCCAATGCACGATCTAAGGCATCGCTCGACGACATCAGCGTGGTCTGGGCGGCCCTGATCGGTGCGGCAGCGGGCGCGGCGTTTCCGCTGATCATTAACATCGTCATGCTGCAGTCGCTGTTGCCCTTGCGACTCATCACAGGCTTCCTTCCGATCATGGCGACTCTCGGCCTTTTCGGTGGAGCCCTTACCGCTGGAATGATCACGGTGGCCAAGCATCAGCATCTCGAACTCGACGCAGGAAGCGAAGCCGAACTTCTCGAGGAGTGACCCTCCAACCAACGGCCGCTCTCTAACAAGGAATTGCTGCTGTCGCGGGATCGGCGGGAGGGTCACGCGCTTGTCGGCGGGCTGACCGCGCAGCAGAATGCCGAGTCGTTAGGTGGAAACACGGGCAGCCACCCAAGAACATTAGCAAGTCTCACTCCTGCCCGAGCCCGCGAGGGCGTTTCTCGAGTACGGAGCCATATGATGTGGTTGTCGTCGTTTCGTGCCCGGCTCTTGGTTGGGTTGGCTGTCAGCGGGCTCGGCTCAGGGTGCACGTTCGATCAGGATAGGGTTCCCTCCGCTGATGGAACTCAGTCCGCGGAGCCCAGCCCCTATCTCTATGTATGGGTCGGAGACGCAGACCGAGCGGAGGGCGACCAGGACTTCCTGATCGTGGCTGATGCGGACCCGGGTAGCCCCGCGTTCGGTGATGTCGTGGCGACCACCCCGGTCGGGTCAACGCGGAATGGCCCCCACCACGCCGAACCAGTTGCCCCACAGGACGGGCTACTCTTCGCAAACGGGTTCAGAGCCGACAGGACATTCCTTTTCGACTTGACCGAGCCAGGCCGACCGGTCATTGCGGGGGAGGTGAAACTCCCGCCCGACTACAACTTCCTGCACACCTTCTTGCGAATGGAGAACGGGCACGTTCTTGCGACGGCGCAAGAGGGGGGGCGCGACAACCCGGCCACCGTCGGCGGCCTCGTAGAGTTCGACGCAAATGGCGAGTTCGTTCAGGCTGGATCAGCGGCCGATGCGGATTACGAGACCATTCGCCCCTATGCGATCGACCTCTTTCCGGAAAGCGACCACGTCCTGAGTTCGAGTTTCTCGATGACGCTTGAGAGGTCGGACAACCTCGTTCAACTCTGGCGCCTCTCTGACCTGACTCTCCTGTCGACCGTGCCCGTGCCTGACATCGATCCGGCGACCACCCCGGCGTGCTACTTCGAGCACTTCGTCGGTCCGGAAGAGTGCGCCCCCGATCAGGTTCCGGGTCACGATAGGACTTTCGAGCTCCGTCGACTTACACGCGACTTCGCGATCCTCAACACCATGGCATGCGGCTTCTACGGAGTGTCTGGCATCGAAAGTGGCCGGTTGGAGATCGAAGTCCTGATGAACTGGCCGGACGTCGTTGGTTGTGGAGTTCCGACCGTGGTGGGGGACTATTACATCATGCCGGTCTTCAGTACCGACCAGGTTGTGAGCGTAGATGTGTCCGACCCGCGAAATCCGGTGAGGGTGGCGACGGTCGAGTTGGGTGACGGTTACGAGCCTCATTGGACCCAGGTGGACCTGGACACGGATCGTTTCATCCTGACTGGGAACGGGCCGGCGGGCCCATTGCTGCAACTGTACCATGTCGACTTGGCGACTGGTGAGTTGACGTTGGACGATGCCTTTGGGGATCTCGATCTGGACCGCGAGTCATGGCCGCACGGGGCTACAGGACCATCGATGCCGCATGCTGCTCTGTTTGGGAGGTAGGCTGGGTATCGTTTCCACCTAACAAGCACTTGCTACTGTCTGCGTAGGCTGCGGGATGGCGTCTGGTACCCGCTCGGTTTGTCAAACAGGCGGGTGCGGCAGCAGAATTCCGAGACGTTAGAGAGAGTCGGTGGTGCGAGACCGTATCGCACTCGCAGCTGGTCTACGGTGTACGCCAATGGCTACGATCTGCGACTAAGCCTAGTTCTATCGCGTGGTTTGTAGCTGAAGGAATGTGGCCCATGAGTCCGAGAGTGGCACGTCATGTGCGGGACGCTGTCCCTGTCATTGTCTTCTTTGTCATTGTGGCTCTCACGTGGGACAACGTGAGATGGTACCTAGCACCCGAGATTGGGCCGCGTGAGCCTCTGACCGTCATGTTCCTCGGGGTGCTGCTGGCCCTACCCCTGATCGTCCTCGAGTCTACGCCCCTGGGGGGGCGTTTCCGTCGCCTCCCGTTCTGGGCCGCGGTCGTTCTCAAGACCATGACCTACGTCGCCGCACTGGCCGCAATCGTCCTTGGCATAGGATTGATCCTAGGGCTACTGGAAGGCCGCACGGTCGGCGAATTCGTCGAAGCCTTACCGAGGAATCTGGCGGTGATGGCTACGGCGTTTCTCCTTTATTTGGTGGTCATCTTCATACGGCAATTAGACCGCCTTCTCGGGCCCGGCGTGTTGCTGCGCTACGTCACCGGTCGGTACCACCGTCCGCGGCGGGAGCAGCGGGTCTTCATGTTCGTCGACATCACGAGTTCAACCGAACTCTCTGAGCGTCTCTCGCTCGAAGCCTACTACGGGCTGGTCAACGATTTCTTCCACGACGTGTCGAGGCCGGTATTGGATACCCGTGGGGAGATCTATCAGTACGTGGGCGACGAAGTCGTAATCTCGTGGAAGCTCGACCGGGGAGTTGAAGACGCCAACTGCGTCCGGGCGTTCTTCCAGATCGATGCCGCCGTCCGCGCGAATGCCGACCGGTACTTGACGCAGTACGGGGCCATACCTGAGTTCAAGGCTGGCCTGCACTCGGGTGATGTGATCGCGGCGGAAATCGGGGATCTCAAGAAGGAGATCGTGTTCAACGGCGAGACGTTGAACGTGGCAGCGCGGATTCAGGGCGAGTGCAACCGTCTTGGTCGACGACTTCTGGCGTCCCGCTCCCTGCTAGACCGCCTCGATCTCCCCGCTGAACTGACCGCGGAGCCCATGGGTGCAGTCGCGCTGCGAGGGGTTGGAAAGCCCACAGAGATTGTTGCCTTCTCATAACGCTCCTGGCGTGGGAACGTCCCGCGACATGAGCCAACCTTGTGTGTGACCCCGAACTCCGCTTTTGGGCCCTGTCTCGAATCCCGACCTACGTGTTGGATCAGCGTGACGAAGCGTGTACGGCAAAGGCCGAGGACGTCCTCTATGCCGTGCCGGGGGTTTGCGAGTTCGACCTGAACGGCTGGTCCGTGCGGGAACTACGAAGGGACGTGACGGGGGTGGATGCGCAGCGGCGGATGCTTCTCGCGACGCATCGCTTCCGCACCGGGCTATTCGTGACCGCTCAATTGCGGGAAATCGCTGAGAGACTGGTGCTAGCTCTGGAGCAGGGTCTTTCTGATCTCTAGTCAGGGCTCCCTAACAAGCGCTTGCTGCTGTCGCTTGTATGCGGAGAGGGTCGCGTGCGGTGCACGCGGTCGACATCTTCGGGGCGCAGTAGAATCGCGAGACGTTAGAAAGCGGGACCGTTACCAGCGTTATCGTGGGGCTGGGTATCGCCGAAGTGCTCACGGGCGTTGTCCGGATCTTGCGTGGAGAACTCAAGGCAGGTCTAGCCCAAGGCCTCTGGACCCTGGGCGTCTTCCTGTCGCTTGTGCAGCTCGTCTGGGCCTACTGGGGCCTGAACACAGAAACCAGTCTTACGTACGCTGAGTACCTGATCATCCTCTGGGGTCCGATTGCGCTATTCGTTACTGCCTCCCTGCTGTTTCCCAAGCAGGGAGAGCACCTGGACACGACTCTTGACGAATACCTGATTGAACATCGGGTCGTGTTCCTTCTCTCCTACCTCGCGTTCGTCGTCCAAGCTCAAGTCGCCAACTGGACGCTGGACGCTCTCGCCGGCAGGGATCTTCTGGCTCTGATCCTGCGCCTCGTCGTCGCTGGATTACTGCTGTCAGGATTCCTGACCAGGAACCGTTGGTGGCACCGGATAATTCCGGCTCTGCTCCTCGCCATCTCCCTCTACTTCGCGGCGCAGGTCACTCCGGTCGCCGGATTGCCATGAGCCCGGCGCCGCTTTCTAACAAGGTTGCTGCTGTCAGACAAAGAAGTGCTGCTATCCGTATAAACTGCGGGGTGCGGTCGGGTAACTCCGTGGTTTGTCAAACAGGTGGGTGCGGCAGCAGAATTGCGAGACTTTAGGCGGAACCTCGATCCGTCCAGCCCGAGCGCGCTGTGAGAGAGTTGAAGTCACCATGAAGACGATCCTCGGGCAACACGACGAAGCCACGTTGAGCCAGTTGGACGACGTCGCAAAGCACGCCGAGCAGGTCGCGTTGATGGCAGATGGCCATCGGGGCTACGTGATGCCCATCGGAGGCGTGGCCTCCTATCGTGGCGTGGTGTCCCCTATCGGAGTCGGGGTCGACATTGCTTGCGGTAACGCAGCTATCCGCACGGACCTCGTACTGTCCGATATCGAAGCGCGCCTAGACGAGATCGGTGACGAGGTGGCCGCGGGTATCGGCTTCGGGATGGGGCGACCTACCAACCGATCTGACGATGCGCCGACGGATCACCCGCTATTCGAGTCGGCGGCTTGGCAGGCGGTCCCCGCCCAGGTGCGCGAGAATCTCAGGGAACGAGCGCGGTCGCAACTTGGCACTGTCGGCGGCGGGAATCACTACGTCGACGTGTTCGCTGACGAGGACGAGCAGGTCTGGGTCGGAGTTCACTTCGGGTCGAGGGGGCTCGGCTTCGTCTCGGCACATGGCTTGGTCGCTCTAGCCCAAAACCAGCCGTGGTCGGATCTGCAGCCGCAGAGGGCAGCCAATATGAACCACGAGGTTCTTCTGGAGCTCGATTCACCGCTGGGCGAGGCCTATTGGGCGTTGATGAGCCTTGCCGGAGAGTACGCGTACGCTGGCCGCGAGTGGGTGGCCCGCAAGGTCGTCGCCCTCCTCGGAGGTGGGGAACTCGAACTGGTGCACAACCACCACAACTTCGCCTGGAAAGAGGACCACGGGGACGGTGAGGTCGTAGTCGTACGGAAGGGGTCTACTCCGGCCTTCGAGGGACAACTCGGGTTCGTGGGAGGCTCGATGGGCGATAACTCTGTGATTCTCAGAGGCACTTCGGCCGCCTCCGAGCGTCACATGTTCTCGACCGTCCACGGGGCAGGTCGCGTGATGGGCCGGATGCAAGCGAAGGGTAAATGGAAGAAGGGGCGATGCGTGCGCCCCGGTCGAGTCAGCCACGAGGACATGGCGAAAGCAACGGAAGGAGTCGTGGTCCGCGGCGGAGACCTCGACGAAGCGCCTCAGGTGTACCGGAAGCTAAGTACGGTGTTGGCCCAGCAGCCGGGTATCGAGATTCTTCGGACACTTATCCCCTTGGTCGTCTGCATGGCGCCGTCTCGGACCGTTGACCCGTAGTGTCCGCATGTGGGCGGATGGGCAGACCAAAGGAACAACATGCTAGAGCGTAGAACCGGAACACGTTTGGCGATGGAGGCGGCCGTAATCGTCTCCTCGATATTGGTTGCGTTCGGCATCGACGCGTTGTGGGACGTCCGCCGCGAGCTGGAGGCCGAGCAGAAACTCCTTGTGGCCCTGGAGCAGGACATGGTCCAGAACCAACGGGAGTCCGCTCGCGTGCTTGAGATGAACAGCAGGTCGATGGCGTTCTACAATGCGTTGCGCGAATCGGGCCCCGATGACATGGGCGACCTTCGGGCTGACTCCGCCGGGATGCTGCTAAATGGCTCATTCACCTTTGATGCCTCTGACGGTGCGCTGCGGAATCGGGATCTCTCGGTCTTGCGGGACGAGCGACTCCTCAGCGCTCTCGGAGATTGGTCGCGTCAGGTGGCGAATGTCCAAGAAGGCAACCGCATTCTGACAGACGCTTTCTGGATGCTGACCCTGCGTGAGGCTGACATTGCCCCGGATTTCTTTTCGGGCGATGAGTCCGCAGTACTCCGAAGCCTCGGTGTCCTCCGCGCCGACCACGAGTTCATGGCGCTCGCGCTCGCCTACCAGCGCAGGCGTGCGACGAGTGTGACAAATGTCCGCAAGGTGTCGGCCACCACGGACTCGATTCTCGTCATGATCCGGAACCAACAGAGGTAGCTGGTGAGGGTCGACGGACCGCGCAGCAGAATTTCGAGACGTTAGGTCGCAACTTAAGAACTCAGTGCGTTTCGACGAACGCACGTTAGCCTGTGCGGACCACTCGTCATCGCTCGATGTGCGCGTCGACTCGCTCTCGTAGCGCCGCGGCGCTCCTACGGATTTCCGCCCGGTAGTACCCCAAGCCGCCACTACCCTTCGCCGCGGCACTCACCGCCATTATGCCGTGAATCTCCCGGTCGCGAACCAACGCATCAGTGTCGGTGGCCGGAAGGGTAACGCCGGGTGGCGCCAGGGCCATCCAATCGTGTGCGCGGTCGAGCGAGTCCAGCGCGGCAGGACCGACGAACTCCGCCAAGATGGTGGCCATGGGTGCGTGACGGAACAACTCGACGTTGATCTGAACCAGTACATCTACGAACACCTCTCCGCCCCGGACGCTCTCCCGCGCGCCCTCCAGATAGGCGGTGATCGCAGTGCGTAGCGAGTCGTCTCGGATCAGACCGAGGTCGCCGGTCGCGACGAGAGCCTCAGCTGTCCCCAGGACCGGGGTGGCCTCGTAGTAGACTGGCGCGAGACTGAGCCAGGCGATCACTGAGTCTCGGGGCGGCGGCTCGGGAAGGAAGTAGGCCTGCGCTAGCCGGCGGGGAGCGCTGGTCAAAGGAGCCATCAAGGTTGCGATCGAATCCACCCTACGCTCCGTCTCGACAAGGTCGAGCGAGAGCTGCCGGAGGTAGACTTGCTCCTTCTCTCGATCAGCTTGCTCTTGACCCCATGCGCTCACCTGGAAGCCCACTACCACGCCCAACACGAGAATTACGAGTTCCAGCCCTACCGCGAACCAGCTCTGGTCACGGACGCCCTGTGCGAGCCGTTGGAGGATGGTGCCTGGTCTACCTGATCGCGTGGCCAGCGTACCAAGTTCGGGGGGGCGTTCGCTGTCCGTCACGCGAGTTCCTTAGGGAGGCCGACGATGGCTCTGATACTCGAGCCGAACCTCGCGATCCTTGCTTGTTTAGCGCAAGTCGCTGCTGGGGCCCGCTGGCCGCTTGTCGAGGGGTAGGTGTTGGTAAAGGTGCCCAGCCGGTTTGCGACCTAACAACCGATTGCTGCAGTCGCGTGAGACCGTATTGGGAAGCGCTTCGCGCTTGTGTACATCCAGCACGTGCAGCAGAATCGCTAGTCGTTAGAGCGCCCCTCAGCGAAGAATAGGTAGGCTAGGCCGGTGGCACAGCGATCCAGCTTCAATCTGCAGCAGGCGGCTGCGACGCTCGGCGTCATCCTGTCGCTTGTCTTCGTGGGCTACGAGATACGTCAGAACACACAAGTCGCTCGAGCCGCCGCGGTCCAGGCCACGATGGACCAGATACTTCAATGGCAGGCAGAGAGCACGTCCGACCCAGAGTGGATTCGCATCATTACCTCGCTGAGGACCGGGACAGAGTATTCGGAGCTTCCGCCGATCGATCAGCAGAAGTACAGCTGGATCGTCTCCTCTACGGTGCGAATCACGGAGAACCGGTTTCGGCAAATGGAGATGGGCGTGATCCATGAGACGGACTTGGGTGCGGGCGGCGGTATGGCCAACCAGGCGTGGTTTCGCAGTCCTCACTTCCTAGAGTGGTGGGGGAGTTCAGATAGATCAGAGTCGTGGGCGTCCGACTTTCTCGAATTCTTCGAAACGGAGATCTTGGGCATCCGTTAGCATTCCGGTCGCCGAGGCGCGTTCCAAGGACTTGCCTCTGTCAGCACATCAGCTGTGGGACAGTGCTCGCTAACGCTCGCTGGCGGACGAGAGGGCGCTGCAGCAGAATTCCGAGACGTTAGAAAGCCTAGGAACGACGGTGGCAGTGGTAGCCTGCTGAACCCTTGAGGTCTCTCCCGGATGTCGAACCGTATCGATTGGCGTTTCCTGCTGGGCGAGTTCGTGGTCATCGTGCTCGGTGTGCTCATCGCGCTCTGGGTGGACCAGCTCCGCGAGGCTCGGGTCAATGCCGACCTAGAGGTCGAGTACCTCGAATCGCTTATAGCCGATCTCGACGCTGACTTGGCCCAGTTCGACGAGGCAGAGGAGTGGATGCGCAGATCAGAAGATGCCGCAGCGACCGTACTCGGGCTCTATGAAGGGGCGCCGCCGTCGGGAAGCCCGGCCGAACTGGTCGCCGCGGTGGAGACTGCAGGTTGGCAGATGACCCCGTCCATCACGCGGAACACGATCGACGATCTTAGGTCGACCGGGAATCTTCGCTTGATCCGAGATGCTGGGGTTCGGCGGGCGATAGCCGACTACTACACAAATGTCGAGAACGCACTCGGCCCTTTGGCAGCGATGCAGGAGCGAATCTGGGATCACTACGACGCTAGGGTCGGAAACGTGCTGCGACCAGGGGAACGATTGGCGGTGCTCCAGGGGCCGGGGAGCTTCGCGCAGGGGATCACCTCAGATGCGCTCGAAGCCGCTGAGCCGCCGGATCAAGAAGGGCTCGTTCGTGCTCTGCAGAGCTTCCCTGAACTTGAGGTCGGAGCCGCTGAGGTCCTCTACCAGAATGTTGCCAACCGAGGCATCGTGGATGAGATGCGAACTGCGGCGACGCAGCTGAGAGGTGTACTCGACCAGTGGCTGGCCGCGCATCGGTAGTGGAGGGCGGGTTGGCGAGACTTTCTAACAAGGAATTGCTGCGGTCCGCGTATATGCTGAGGTACGGTTCGCTTCGCTCGCTCGCGGACGAGAGGCTGCGGCAGCAGAATTCCGAGACGTTAGACCGCGCGACATATGCCTTGCTCGCCAGTCCAGCAGTATTATCAGCTTGGTGCTCGGGAAGACCGTACCGCCCCTCTACCCGCTCCGCAGGGAGGCCTCGAAATGCTCGCCGTTCTCAAAGGCATCGGCGCAGTGCTAGTAGGGCTGACCACCGGCATGGTGGTTGTCATGGTCCTGACGTACCTGGCGGCGCTGATCCTGTTCGAAGGCGATCTGACCGCTCCGCCGACGCAGCCCTACCTAGTACTCAACATCGCGTACTCGTTCTCGGCTGCGACACTGGCGGGGTGGCTTGCTGCCCGACTGGCTGGCTCGAAGCCGCTTGTACACGCGGCGGGAGTGGCCGCGTTGATATTGGTGCTCTCCAGCGGAGGCGGCTCAAGCCCAGGGGTGGGGGTGCCCGAGTGGTATGGTCTGGCGCTCACGGTTCTAATGCCCGTCGGCGCCCTGTTCGGCGGGTGGCTAAGAGCGAGGTCTGCGAACGAGCGCGCTCCCGCATGACGGCTGAAGGGTCCTGAACGTCTCAGCGTGCGCGTCCTAACAAGCGATTGCTACAGTTGTGGGTTACCTAGTCGTTAGGTCAGGTGGCTTTCGTGCCTCATCACGAGGACGGCCACGCAGCAGAAGCGCGAGTCGTTAGGGAGGCATCGGTAGGGGATCGGGCCCAGACTGTCTGCTGTTCCGAGCCGGTCACTACCCTCTTTTGCCAGGGTAGGAGGTAGGCTGCCTCGATCCCAGTGCGGCTGCAGCCGCCGTGGCCTTCCAGGAGATCGGTACTTCCGACTCTGCGCGGCCGCTTGGCTTGCTTCTCAAGTCGACCAGTCGGCGGATCCGTCGGGCACCCGAGCCTCGTCGCCCCGCGTGCGGCCGATGGGTTCTGGGCTGATCGTTGTAGCTTTTTAGAGAGGCTCTGCAGCGAGGCTCATCATGCGCCCTCCTTGGAATCTCCCGGCGGGTCCCACCAAGAGTCTGAAAGCAGGCTCGCTAACCTCTGGACACCTGTGCAGAACAACAGCAGCGCGAGGGTCAAGGTCGAGACCCTACGGGTAACCTCGATCGAATTGGCTGGGTGGATCGCCTCGCCGGACCGCACGCCATGTGTGGGCGACTTCGTCCACTGCGTGGATGGCCGAGCGGAGGTCGTCGGCGTGCACGGCCGCACGAGTTCCGGCAGCCGCCTCATTGAGCTGAAGGTGGACGGTTCTGAGGGCAAAGCCTATTTCGCGGCGGCGTCGAACGTTCTACAAAAAGCCTTGGTCGAGTGAGTTGTCCCTCGCCATCCGGGGGTGCCTCCTGACAAGCGATTGCTGCTGACGCCGAATGGACTGATGGGAAGCACTACGCGCTTGTGTACGGGCGGGCGGCGCAGCAGAATCGCGAGTCGTTAGCTAGCTCCGTCGTGAGCGGTACGTTGATGCAGGTCCGAGAGCACCGACCCGATGGCGTGTTCACCGCTTTATGCTTGGGCTACTTGGCACCTTGCTCGCAGAGATTCTAATGCGCTCTCTATTCAAGTCGTCCGACCACGAGCATCTTCGGGCGCGGCTCGGACGGCTGACCCCCACAGCCCAGCGCCGCTGGGGCCGCATGTCCTCACACCAGGCCGTGTGCCATTTGTGCGATTGGTTCAGGGGAGTGCTCGGTGACCGGCCGATCCCCGGTTCGTCGCCCTCACTTCGCGTCAACATGGTCCGATGGGTGGCGTTCACGACTCCGCTGCCTTGGCCCAGAGGTTTCCGGACGGCTCCCGAGCAGGATCAGGAGAAGGGAGGTACCCCGCCCGCAGAGTTCGACGCGGACGTCGCCACGCTTGAGTCATTGATGGCCGAGTTCGCACAGCGCCGCGGCAGAGGGCTCACCCCGCATTGGCGTTGGGGGCAGATGCCGGAGGCGATGTGGGGGCGCTACGGGTACCGGCACGTCAACCACCACCTCCACCAGTTCGGCGTGTGAGGCGTTGGGATGACCGGGCGGCTACAGAGCTAGCTAACAACGAATTGCTGCTGCAGCAGAAATTCGAGACGTTAGAGAGAGTTGAGATATTTGAGGGTCTTCCCGCGAATCGCCTTTCGCATCGGCTGCGTAGGGGTTGGGAAACCGGCGGCCAGGACAAGGAGTCCCTGAGATGACCGAATCGCTACCGGACGACTACCTGTCAGACGCCGATGCGTCGGTCGTTCTCGAACGTGCCTCGGAGCTTTCCGTGCGGCGTGATGGGCAAATTGGCGTCGCCGAACTGCGAAGCATCGCCGAGGAGGCCGGCATCCCTCCTGAAGTATTCGACCGCGCTCTCGCAGACGTTCGCTCGACGCCCCTCCCGGTGTCCGAGAGCGAGTCCGGCGGCCCGGGGCAGAAGAGGAGCCCCTCGTTGGTCGCATCTCGATGGCGTTTGGGCATAGCGGCACTCGGCGGAAGCTTCGCTGCTCTGGCCTCCGGGTTGCCCATAGCGTTCGGGATCGACCCAGATGTTACGGTCGTGTTCAGCATGATCTTGGCGTGTATCTCGGCTGCTGGTTTTGTCGCGTTCAGGCATACCAGACGGGAGATCCTTGAGTTTGAGTTCGACCTGGCGTCTCTGTGGGTTGGCCTTACTCTCGCGTGGATGATCTTCGACCCGGTCCACGCCACAGATATCCTCGCGACAACGGGGATCTTTGCGGGGCTCGCAGGAGGGCTGGGAGCGATACTCATTGCACGCTCGGACGCCGAAGCTCCGACTGCGTTACCGCCGGACCCCGCTGGCGATGCTAGTCCTGAAGAGCACAGCGCTAGAGTTTTAGGCGGCCACTCTCTCTAACAAGGAATTGCTGCTGTCCGCGTCTGAGCTGCTGGGCAACTCACTGCGCTCGCTGGCGGACTAGGAGGTGCGGCAGCAGAATTCCAAAGTCGTTAGGTGTCGCTGGCTACCGTCAGCGGTAAGTCGCGCTCACGCCGAGAACGTCGCACGGCCCGAGGGCAGGCCCCCAACCGGCTGAACAGGTAATGTCGGTAGCGGTGCGGTGGAGCCACTGGGCGATGAGGTCGTGGGGCAGTAGCCCGTCGCCCGGCCGGAACGGGAGTCCCGCGAGCACTTCGCCATAGGGGCCGAAGCCTGAGAGGCGCATTGGGATGACAATCACGTTGCGACCCAGTTGGACTTGATCGGCGACGAACTGCCGGATTCCGTCCTCAGCAACAAGTCTTTGTTCGAGCCAATCCTCTCTTAGCGTCGCGACCTCTACTTCGGCAAACCCCGTGGTCCGGATCAAATCGGCTGCCAGATCCATCGCCTCGAGGACGCGATCGTTTTCGTCTTCCGCTCCCATGCCGTGAGCGAGGAGTAGCACGCTTTCTTGCGACGGCTGCGAACTCAGAACCGCCGCTCTCTCGCCAGCGATCGTCCGAGCTTCCGGGGAATTGAGCAGCCCGTGGGGATGAGTGGCCACGCTCATGGTGTGACTAATCGGAACGCGTGTCGCAGGGTCCGCTGCTCGGGGACCCATGAGGACGAAGCTCTCTGGCGGGGTCTCTGACAGGCCCAGGTAGAACTCCGTCTGTTCCGCGAAAGACTCACCCGAGAGGAACATGCGGACTACAGCGACTCGCTGGACGCCGCGATCCCGAAGCGAATCGAGCGCAGCTGTCATCGTCGAGGGGTCCGCCATCCCATATGCGACGGAGGTCGGGACCGCCGCCGCCAGCGGAGCGACTGCTTTGGCGACCTCGTCATTCCATTCGGGAGCTCCGCCGTGCGCCATCACCAGGACTCCCACGCTGGGCTCCTCTTGGAGGTGGGGTGCCGGACGGTTCGCGAGGGGCCGCTGGGGGCCACAGGAGACGAATGCGAGTGAAAAGAAGAGGAGCGGGGTACGCATAACGGAAAAATGAGGGTGAGAATCACTCTCAACTAGAGATACGCAGGAGTCAGCCGCTCGTCAATGCGTCCGGGCGTGAAGGGCCCGCCGTGCCTGCTGTCTGAAGGGAATTACTTGCGCGCCACACGTCGCCGGGTGATTCTCCGCGCCGCCCCCCAATGAGAAGAGGATGCGTTCCGATGCCCTTCCCGGCCCGTTGTGTGTCAATCGCAGTATTCCTCCTGTGTGTAGCGGGTCCTCACGCTGCCGCCCAGACCGGCGTCGACTACTTGATCTCCGCGGGTCAGGCGACTGGCCTGCCCGCTGTGGTTCCCAACGACAACCGGGTCACCGAGGGTTCGCTCCGAGGTGGTGTGCACGAAGCGTCCATGTCGGTCGTGCGAGCTGCGTGGTACCCCGAGGGCGCAAGTGGCCCCGGGCTTCGTGTGGCCGCGATCGCCGGCGGGGACCGTACGCCCATGATTCCTGCACCGCTGCTCAGGGTGGAAGAGGGGACGCGGTTGCGGATCACAGTTCGAAACGACCTGGACGACTCGCCCATAAGTGTATTCGGGTTGCAGTCTCGCCCGGCAAGAGACATGTCCGAGATCCGGATCGCCCCGGGTGGCCAGGAAGTGTTGGAGTTCATGGCCGGTGCTCCAGGAACCTATATGTACTGGGCCCAGGAAGACCCAGACGAGGAACCCAATGGGGAGCGGCAACAGCTCGTAGGTGCGTTTGTGGTAGACCCGGTCGGCGGTTCGCCACCAGACCGAATCATCGTGATGAATGCGTTCTCTGAGCCCGTTGATTCGTCGGTGACCCCGTGGGGTACCCTCGAGGGGTTAGGGATGAACGGTCTGTCGTATCCCTACTCCGAGAAGTTCGATCTCGAGGTCGGAAATCCGGTACGTTGGCGCGTGGTCAACGGCACGATCCGTAACCACCCGATGCACCTGCACGGGTTCTACTACAACGTGCTGTCGTCCGGTACTGTGCTCCGGGACGATATATACGCCGAGGCCGACCGGCGCCTCGTGGTGACCGAGTTCATGCGCGGGTTCTCCACGATGACAGTGGAGTGGACACCGTCGAGGCCGGGTACCTGGCTCTTCCATTGCCACCTGTCGTTCCACGTGACGGCCGATCTGCGATTGCCTTCTTCGCCCGGCGCTCATGACGATCACGGTGGGCAGCACATGGCCGGCCTCGTGGTAGGCATTGAGGTCGCACCGGGGCCAAGCGACTTGATCGCAGAGGGCCCGGTTGTGAGTGAGGACCTCTACGTGAACAAGTGGGGGGAAGAGCAGGGCTACCGGTACGGGTTCACGATCGATCCCGCTGCCCGGCCGGGCCCGGACGATGAGACTCCCGGGCCGTTACTCGTGTACTCGCAGTACCAGGCGGTCGACATGACTGTGCACAACCGGCTCCCGGTCCCGACAGGGATCCACTGGCACGGTCTCGAACTCGACGCTTGGGCCGATGGTGTTCCGGATTACAGCCGATCGGCGGGCCGCACGTCCCCGGCGATTCAACCCGGAGAGTCCTTTACCTACCGCTTGTCCATGATGCGGCCTGGCACGTTTATCTACCACTCCCACCTGAACGATATCGATCAGCTCACCGGTGGTCTTTATGGACCGCTCATCGTGCTTCCTCAGGGCCAGCAGTTTGATCCACGGTTCGACCACATCCTGGCTAAGGGGTGGCAAACTCCTGAGCCGGCGGGGCCGAACGACATTGAGATAAACGGAAAACAGGTCCAACCGGTTGGACATGCGACGGTTGGTGAGACACATCGATTCCGTCTCATCAATATTGCACCCGCTGGACAGGCGAGTGCGCGCATTGTTCGAGACGGCGAACTCGTGCCCGTGCGGCTGTTGGCAAAGGATGGCGCGGATCTACCTGAGCACCAGCGGATCATGGTCGACGAATTGCCGATCATCGGCGTTGGAGAAACCGCTGACTTCACTTGGACGCCAACCGAGCCAGGGACCTACACCCTGTACGTGGGCAGAACGATCGAAACCAGCTTGCCGTGGGAATGGCAGGTCACGGGTCAGCAAGATGGGTCTTGATCGACTCGAATCGATTATTCCTGCGCACTTCGCCGGCGGGGACTCTCCCCAGGATCAACTTTGAAGTGCAACAGGGGTTATGGGCGGCGCAGCGCGATGCAGTGCACGGGCGATGCGGCGGACGCGGGTTGGCGGTATGGAGAGATGGGGCAACACCTCTGCCTTGTCAGTGGGCGGCCCACGCAGCAGAATCGCGAGACGTTAGAGAGGCCCGGAACGCATGAAACGTCGAACTATGGATCAGCCAAGGGTTGGAGTTGGTGTGTTGGTCCGACGGGGCCCCGACGTTCTGCTCATACGTCGCAAGAACGTCCACGGCGACGGCACTTGGTCGACCCCAGGAGGTCATCTTGATGCGGGGGAGAGCCCCGAAGACTGCGGAGCGCGGGAGGTGCTCGAGGAGACTGGAGTCGAGGTCAAAAGCGTCCGGTTTCTTGGCGTGACGAATGACGTTTTCGAGACTGAAGGGCGACACTACATCACGCTCTGGATGGAAGCAGAGTATCTCACGGGGGTCGCTTCGGTCGTCGCGGAACACGAGATGTCCGAGATCCGCTGGTGCCCCTCGGATGCCCTGCCATCGAATCTCTTCTTGTCCCTTCGTCACCTGGTGGATGGGCGGACCTACGGGATCGATCCAGCGAAGATTGGCCTCGTCGCGGTAAGGTCTCTCTAGCAAGGGTTTGTTACTGACGCCGAAGAACGTAGTGGGTACGCGCTACGCGCTTGCGGGGGTGCGGGCGTCACAGCAGAATCGCGAGACGTCACGTAGCCTTGGGGAGAACCGTGAGCAGCAGCCGAGGACCCGTTAAGAGAGTGACCTGGCTCTTAGCCGAGTTCACCGTGATCGTGGTCGGGATCCTCGTCGCGTTGTTTGTCGACAGCTGGGTCTCCTCTGCATCCGATCGACGGTTCGAGCAAGAGTATTTGGGCCGGCTTCAGCAGGAGATTCGCTACCACATCGAGGAACTCGCCTACATCTCTTCGGTGTCGGAGCAGGCGACCGCCTATGTGGATTCGCTGCTCCATCCCGGCTTCGTCGATACCATCGACGACACCAGGTTGGTGACCGCCTTGATGAGGGCTGGTAACCAGCGTGCCCCGGATCTCGTGAGATCGACGTTTCAGGAACTGGTCAGCTCCGGGCGCCTTCGGGTCATCCGATCCTCTGAGGTCCGGGTCGCCCTCGCTGAGTACGATCGAGTGGTTGCCGAGAGCTTAGGCTTTTGGGACAACGTCCGCCCGGCGTTCGCGGACTGGGTCACTGAGCGAATCCCGCCTGAGGTGTCGGGGAGTTGGTATGAGGATTGTACCACAGGGGGCTTGAACGAGGTGGTGAATCCCGAGCCCTGTGAGATGGACCTTTACGGCTGGCCCACGGGGAGTGTTCGGGAGGAGGTCGCCGCAGAGGTGACCCAAAGAGCACTTCGCCTCCACAGACGCCGGGTGTCGGGTGGAGCGTTCATTGCTGGCGGAGTCTTGCTGCCGGCAGCGGAGAAGCTGCGACAAGCTCTGGAAGATGAGGTCAGCCGACTGGGCGGCTAGCTAACAAGGAATTGCTGCTGTCCGCGGAAGCTGTAGGGGTAGCTTGCTTCGCTCGCTGGTGGTCGCGAGGCGGGCCTTGGATACTACGGCCTTCTCAACACTCGGGCCGATGAGGATCATGAGTGGAGCTTGGCGAAAGAGGAGCTAAGGTCCGATTGGCTAACGATCTGGCGACCGTTCGAGATCTGACGAATCGCAGGCTACGGTGCGACGCCCTCGCTAACGTACGGTCTATCAGACCCTAGATGGGACGGGCTGTCGCACCCTATTCTGTCCCCGAATGTGTCGAT
>JBDGVT010000080.1:0-13207 GCA_039585495.1 Gemmatimonadota bacterium
GCGCACTGGGTCTTCTCCGATGCACCCACCGTGGTGGAGATGGAGCGACTGGTCGCCGCAGCGCGGGACGGTGGATTCACCGTGGTGCTCTCCGGCCGGCTGCCCGGCGAGAGCGAAGAGATTCCATGGCAGATCTCGGCACCGGGATCGGGCTCGCGTGGAGGCATCGTCGTCGCCCCGGGCCTCCTCGTCGGGGCTGACGTCGTCGGGATGGACGGAATCCCCCGAGAGGCAGCGAAAACCGTCGCCGTCTTCCAGGACGCTACGCCAGCCGCGGCAGCCACGCGCCTGGGAAGCGGCTGCCTCGTCTACCTGGCGGCCTCGCTGCGCGACCCCGATCTCACCGCCGACGTCGACTTTCCCGAAGTGGTGAGCGCTCTCGGCAACGCATGCGCTGAGACGGAGGACGCGGACGGCCCCCTCGGTGCGGGCGCGCTCCGCGCCCTCGAGCGGCCCGAGCTGCCGGCGTTCGTGGACGTCACCGAGATGGCAGCGCAGGCCGGCTACCCGCTCTCTCGATGGATCGCGTTGTTGGCGCTGCTCCTCTTTGCGGGCGAGGTGGTCATGACCCGGAGACGTCTGACATGAACGGCGCGACCCACCCCGATCCCGTCGGGCCACTGCTCGCGTCCGTACGCCGAAGGCTGAGGCTTCGTCACGCGGTGCGCGCGATGGCGACGGCCGTGGTCGCGGTGGGCATCACGGCCGTGGCTCTCCTGCTCGCCGACGTCGTCCTCGGGCTCCCCGATACGGCGCGCAGCGTGGTGCGGTGGCTCCCGGTCATCGCCCTGCTGACGCCCGTTGTGGTGTTCCTTCGCGCATGGGCCAGCATCGATCCGACCCGCCTCTCCCTGCTCGTCGACGAGACGTCCGGCCTCGGCAACGTCGTCTCGACGCTCGCGAACCCGAACGCCGACGGAGTCGTCGCCGACGCATTCCGGCGCCGGGCCTCGCACGCGGCCCACGCTCTCGACAGCGCCCGCGTCGTACCGATTCGCTTCGAAACCATGTTCGCGGCAGCTCTCATCGTGCTCGTCCTCGGCGGGGCGGCCATGTCGTCTTCCACGACCCGCGATGCGCTCAACAACCGGTGGTGGCACGCATCCGCAGGTGGTTCGGACGAAGCGGGGGTAGGCGCGACGGCAGTAGAAGAGACGGACGCGCCTCCCACGCTCGGTTCGATCGAGGTCCTCGTTCGCCCCCCCGCCTACAGCGACCTGCCCGAAACCCGCGCGGACGCCGAGGCCGCCGTCTTCGCGCTGCCCGGCTCCCGCGTCGAGATCGTCGGCTCCGGCACGGCACGGGCGCCGGGCCTGTCCGCCACGGTCGTCGGCGGTGGGGCTCTGACGCCCGCCGTTTCTGAGTCCGGTTGGTCGCTCGCATGGATCGTCGGACCCGAAGACCGGGGCCTCGCCCTTACGCTCACCGAGCGCGACGAGGTGATCGAGCAGCGGGTGATCCCACTGCGCCTCCTGCGCGATCGACCCCCGACCGTCGAACTCACGGCACCCACCGAAGACCTGGTGCTGGCTCGGTCGACGGGACGCATCCCGATCGAGGTCACCGCCCGCGACGACTACGCAGTCGAGGAACTCACCCTGCACTGGGTGCTGTCACGAGGCAGTGGCGAGTCGTTCGACTTCGACGAGGGTGTGTGGGCGTGGGACTCCGAACAGGTCACGACCGAGGGCCGGGAAGCCCGACTCGCGCTCTCCCTCGACGACCTCGCGCTCGGCGCAGGCGACATGCTGCACGTGCGCGCCACTGCGACGGACGCCAACACCGTCACCGGCCCCGGCCTCGGGGTGTCGGCCACCCGCCAGATCCGGATCTCCCGTGACGACGACCTCGCCGACGTCACGACGTTGATAGGCTTCCCGATCGAGCGGGAGCGGGAGCCGCTGCTCAGTCAGCGCATGATCATCCTGCTCACCGAAGAGCTCCGCGACTCGGCAGCGACGACGGACGCCGAGTCGTTCCGCGACGCAGCCATCGACATCGCCGATGAACAGGCGCGACTCCGGGCTCGCATCGGTGAGCAGATCTTCAGTCGTGCGACCGGCGCCATGCAGGACCCCGAAGCACACCTCGACTTCGAGGAGGGTGAACCGGAGGTCTTTCTCGACGAGCTCGAGAACCTGGTCGAACAGGGACCGGTCATCGATCCGGTGACCGGCATCGCGTCGGTCGCCAACGTCGACATCCCCGCCCATGAACACGACTCCGACCCCATCGTGGCGATCAACCGTTCGCTGCTCACTGTCTACAACTACATGTGGGATGCCGAGCGGGAGTTGCGTGCCACGCGGCTCGATCCCTCGCTCGTTCCCCAGTACCTGGCCCTCGACGAGCTCCAGCGGCTGCGTGAGTCCGAACGCGTCTTCGCGCGCGGCCGCGTCGCGGCCCCGCCCATCGACATTGCCGGGACGCGCGGTACGGGAGAGCTCGACGACGCCTCCCCCGCCCTCCGCTCCCCGATTGCCCCACGCGTTGCGTCGGAGTCGGAGGTCGTCGCCCGTATCGAGGCGCTGCTCGTCTCGAGTGCCGAGCCGATCGGCCGGGCGAACGCGATCATGGTCTCCGGCCTCGCGATCGACGTGCTCGAGTTGGGCGTCGAGCCATCCGCTTCGGACTACCTCGTCGAGGCCGCTCGTCGGGCCGAGGAGGGTGACGCCGGTGCAACCCGCGATGCGCTACGTCGCGCCGCCCGCGCGCTGCGCGGCTCGGCCACACGAACCAGCCCCGTCACCAGCCAGGCTCCCCGTGGCTTCGCGGGGGCACGATACGCCCTCGACTCCGAACCACCCACTCGGGCGGCGTCGAACTCAGGAGAGGCCGGGACGCGCCCCTTCGTCTTCGCTACCGTCCGCTATCAGTCAGGCGATTGGGACTCGGCGCCCCTCGTTCCGACCAACCTCATCCACTCGCTGGCGCAGTACACCGACCTGCCCGTCGAGCCGGAGGGCGTCGTCGTAGACCTGGCCAGCGACGACGTGTTCGAACACTCGTTCCTCTACCTGACCGGTCACCTGCCCGTCTTCTTCGACGAAGCCGAGAGCCGCAACCTCGTCGACTTCGTAGACCGCGGCGGCTTCGTCTTCATCGACGACCACAACCACGACATCGACGGCGCGTTTCACCGCTCGGTGACGTCGGAGATCGAGCGGCTCTTCGGGGCCGAGCGCTTTTCCGCGCTTCCGAACGACCATGAACTCTACTCGTCCTTCTTCGAATTCGACGACGGACCACCGATTACCGGACACGAGCTGAGCGGGTGGGGCGACGGGCTCATCCATCGGCAGCTCTTCGCGGTCGAGGCCGCGGGCCGGATCGGAGTGCTCTACTCCAACAAGGACTACTCGTCGGAGTGGAGTTATCACGCCGAGAACAAGCGATTCCTCGCCGTCGACAACACCCGCTTCGGTGTGAACATCCTCATGTACGCGCTCACGCGATGACCCCGGCCGAACGCACTACGTCGATGGCTCGGATGAGCCGCATCGGGGGATCGGCCCGCGTCGTGCTGGGGCTCGGCCTCGTGGCTCTCCTGATGCTTCCCCGCTGGGGTGACGGAGGCGGCGCCGCGATCAGCGTAGGCGCCGAGACCTCGGTGACAGAGCTGGCGCAGGCGCTCGACGGCAACGCGTCGACCGTCTCGTATGAAAGCGCGTGGCCGCCCACCCGGGAGATCACCGCGCTCATGGTCGGGGCAGCGGAGCGCGGAATTGGAGTCACGCTGGCGGTGCCCGGATCGCTGCCGGCGCTCGAGGTTCGTGCACCCGCCGACCCCGTAGCCATGCGCCGCGCAGCACTCGAGATCACGGTCCGCGGTGACCCGACCGAAGTCGTACCGATCGTCATCGGAGACCCGACGGGTGCTGCCGATACCATTTCGGTCGAGTTGGACGCGTCGGGTGTGGGCACGGTTACGGCGGCTGTCCAGCCGACCCGGGCGGGGGCAGCGGAGTGGACCGTACGTGCACTCGGCGAGTCCAGGACAGTGCACGCCTGGACACGCCCCGAGCAATCGGTCCGGGTGCTCTTGATTACGGGACCACCGAGCTGGGAGTCCCGGTACCTGGCCCGGGCACTCGACGCTTCGGGCACGACCGTCGCGGTCCATCAGGCGCTCGGCCGGGAGATGACGGTCGCGACCTCCGACGTCGCGCTGCCCACCACGACGGCCGAGCTCGATGCCTACGACGTGGTAGCGGTGGTCGGACCGCTCGACGACGATATCCTTCCCGGCGACGTTGAGGCCGCGATCGGTCGCTGGATCACGGAGCGCGGCGGCGGCCTCCTGTTGGCCGGCCCGGGAGCGATCGGCGGGACCACCCTCGGCCAGTGGTCGGTATCGGGGTCGGTCACGCCCATCAACGCGCAGAGCCTGGAGTGGTCCGGACCGGCCGAGATCGTGCCCCTTCCGGCAGCCGACCTGGACGTCCGGCTCGCGTCCCTCCCGACCGGCGGTGTGCCTGTCGCGCGGTCTGCCACAGGCGATCTGGTTCACGCCGCCGCCGTCTGGATCGGGCGCGGGCGCGTCTTCACCTCGGGGCTCGAGACGTGGCCGTACGCAATGGACGCGGGCCTCGTCCAGGAGCATGTCGACTGGTGGGAATCCGTAGTGGAGTGGCTCGCTGGCGGCCTCCGCCTGGACACGCGGCTCGTCGGCCCCACTGGCGCTCCAGGCGTTATGTGGAGCGGTGATCTGAGGTCGACCGGTGGCGACGCGTCGACCCGGCTTCGCTTCGTGGCCGACGTACCCGGTGGCCGGCCACTGACTCCGGGCGGCGCACACGGTGCCGTCGTGGCTAGCCGGGGTGATCGGCACTCATGGATCGAAGCCGCGCTCGAGGTGGGGGGGGCAGGAGCCGCGGTAAGTAGAGCCTCCGGAGCTTCCGCGCAGAGGGGTCGGGAGCCGTCCGGGTCGCCCGCTCCACCCTGGCTCGCGTTTCTGTCGATCGCGCTCCTCGCCCTCACCGCCTGGACGACGCGACGCCTCGCCGGAGAGCCATGACAGCTCGGGACGCTTGCTGCCCCAAGCTCTAGCCTCCAGAATCGACGGTCACGTCATGATCCGAAGCCAACGCCACTGGACTCACGCTCCATGAAACGCAGAGAATTCCTGGTCACGAGTGGGGCAGCCGCGGCAGGCATCGCCCTGGCACCTGGCATCGCGCACGGAATCGTCCGGCCCAGAGTCGGCGATCCCTACAACCGCGACGTCGCCGAGGCCGCACTGGACGCCGCGACCCGGGCGGGCGCGAACTACGCCGACGTCCGCGTCAGCACGAACCGAAGCCAAAACGTGAGCACGCGCGAGCAGATCGTGACCGGGCTATCGGACAGTGAGACCTCCGGGGTCGGCATCCGCGTACTCGTGGACGGGACGTGGGGCTTTGCGGCATCCCGGATCATCACGAACGACTCGGCCGAGGAGGTCGCCCGGAAGGCCGTCGCGCAGGCGAGGGCGAACCGTGCAGCCCAACGCCGTCCCGTGGAACTCGCTTCCATCGGACCGGCGGAAGAAGGGGAGTGGAGAAGCCCGATCGAGATCGACCCATTCGAGATCTCGATCGAGGAAAAGGTCGACCTGATGCTCCGGGCCAACGCGGCCGCCGTTCAGGTGCCCGGCGCACGTTTCGCCAGCTCGACCATGAGCTTCATCCGCGAGGAGAAGTTCTTCGCATCGACCGACGGCATCGTCACCGACCAGACCGTGTATCGCTGCTGGCCCCGGCTGACGGTTTCCGCCGTGGCCCCGGATGGCTCGGACTTCCAGTCGCGTCAGTCGACTCCGCTCCAGCCGATGGGTCTTGGTTACGAATACATCCGCGACGCCGATCTGGTCGGCAACGCCCCGATCTGGGCCGAAGAGGCCGTCCAGAAGCTCTCGGCGCGGTCGGTCGAGCCGGGTCGCTGGGATCTCGTGCTACTGCCGAGCCATCTCTTCCTGACCCTCCACGAGTCGATCGCGCATCCCACCGAGCTGGATCGGATCCAGGGCTTCGAGGCGAACTACGCCGGCACGTCGTTCATCTATCCCGTAGAGGACTACCTCGGTTCGTTCCGATACGGCCCCGACTTCATGAACATCCAGGGTGAGCGCTCCGCGCACGGCGGACTCGCCACCGTCGGTTGGGACGACGAGGGCGTGCGGCCCGAAGAGTACTTCATCGTGAAGGACGGGATCCTCAACGATCTGCAGACGACCCGCGAGCAGGCACCCTGGCTATCCGATTGGTACGCCTCTCAGGGCCGTGAAGTCCGATCGCACGGGAATTCCTATGCTCAGTCCTGGGCGGACGTGCAGTTCCAGCGGATGCCCAATACCAACCTGATGCCGAACCAGGAGCGCGACGTTTCATTCGAGGAGCTCGTCTCCGAGATCGACAAAGGCATCGTGATCGAGGGCCGCGGCTCGTACTCCATCGACCAGCAGCGCTATAACGCCCAGTTCGGCGGCCAGACCTTCTACGAGATCAGAAACGGTCGCGTCGAAGGCATGCTGAAAGACGTCTCGTACCAGATCCGCACCCCGGAATTCTGGAATTCGATGGATCAGATCGGTGGGCCGAGCACGTATCAGCTCGGCGGCACGTTCGGAGACGGGAAGGGTCAGCCCGGCCAGTCGAACGCGGTATCCCATGGATGCCCGGCAAGCCGCTTCCGCGATGTGACCATCATCAATACGGCCCGTAACGGCTGAGGAACCACTCATGCTCCGCAACCCTGCCCGCGAATTCGTTCTTGCCTCATCGCTCCTGATTCTTACTGCTTGCGGCGACAGCCCGGCCGAGCCGGATCCGACGCCAGATCCCGATCCGGGAAACATCGAGGTGTCGGCCACCACAACGGGAATCGACCTGGACGGTGATGGCTATTCGCTCGACGCGAACGGCATCGTGTTGCCTCTCGCGATCAATGGCTCGGCGACGTATTCGAGCCTCGCGCCCGGAGCGTATTCCGTGACGCTGTCCGGAGAAGCGGACAACTGTGAGATCGTGAGCGACAATCCGGTTTCGGTGACCGTGGTCTCCACTCAAACCGCCACGGCTTCCTTCACCGTGGAGTGCACGCGAATCCCGGGCCCGATGACCCTCGTCGGCGCGGATGGGAACGGGAACATCTACGTGGTGAACGAAGACACCGGCGAAGCGACGCACCACCTCGACACCTCGACGAGCGACGGAGCAGGTGGATTCGTGGACGTCGGCGTCGTGAGTTCGATGCTCTACGTCCCCGAGACCGACAAGTGGTGGATCGGAACGGGTGGCAATGGAGCGTGCGACGGCTGCATTCAGACGCTGGATCCTTCGACCGGGTTAGTGACGACGCTCCATGAGCGGCCCATCCGTGACGGAGTCTCCGGCCTGGCGATACATCCTGCGACCGAGCGCATCTTCAGCTTCGGGTCAGACAGTTCGCAAGAGCTCTATGAGATCGACCCGACTACGGGCGTATTCACGCTCATCGTAGACACGCTCGACGTTGGATGGGCGGGCAAGGGAACGACGTTCTCGACCGACGGCGAGCTCTTCGTGGTCGGCGAAGGAGACCTCTACACGGTAGACCCCGATACCGGTGCTTGGGCGCTGATCGGCCAACTCACCCTGACCGGCTTTCCGACCCTCGTCGATGGAAACCCCGACGTCGTTTCAATGACCACGCGCGCATCGGACGGAGTGGTGCTCGCCTTGCTACGCGACGGAAGGCGCCGCGACAACCGCGGAACCTACCTGCTGTCTCTCAATCTCGAGACCGCAGAAGCCACGCTCATCGGAGAGACCCTCACGAACCTCGAGGGCCTCGCCTTCGTCCCGACCTCCATGATCAACCCGTAGGAGTACAGATGAAACGCAGGACATTCGTTCGACATAGCGCGGTAGCTGCGGCCGGACTCGGGATCGCCGGCAACACCAATCTGGCGCATGGGATCCTGACACCCACGACGGTCGGTCGCGGGATCACCCAGGATCGGGACGCACTGGGTGCAGCGGCGTTGAATGCGGCGCAGGCCGCGGGTGCCGATTACGCCGACATCCGGATCTCGACCAACCGGAATCAACGCGCCTCCACGCGCGAAGCGATCGTGACCGGCGTGGGAGATAGCGAGACGTCGGGCTTCGGCATCCGTGTGCTGGTCGACGGCACGTGGGGCTTCGCGGCCTCACGCGACGTCACCCTCGACGAGGTGCAGCGGGTGGCCCGCGTGGCGGTCGCCCAGGGTCGCGCGAACCGAGCCGCTCAGCTCCGACCGGTCGAACTCGCACCGCTCGACTGGACCGGCCGTGGCGAGTGGCGCAGCCCCGTGGAAGTCGAGCCCTTCGACGTCCCGATCGAAGACAAGGTCGCGCTCCTGCTCGATGCGAACGCTGCCGCGATGGCCGTTACGGGTATCGCCTTCGCCAGTTCGAACATGTCGTTCTTGCGAGAGGAGAAGTACTTCGCGTCGACCGATGGCGTGATCACGGATCAGACGGTCTACAAGGCTTCGGGTGGCGTGAACGTTACGGCGGTCGCGCCCGATCGCTCCGACTTCCAGTCGATCAGTAGCATCGATGTGATGCCGAAGGGCATCGGCTACGAGCACATCGTCGACTCGGACTTCGTCGGAAACGCTCCGATCTGGGCAGAGCAGGCGGTCGCGAAATTGTCGGCGAAGCCGGTCGAGCCGGGCCGGTACGACCTCGTGCTGCGCCCGTCGCATCTCTGGCTGACGGTCCACGAAGCGATCGCGCACCCGACGGAGCTCGATCGGATCATGGGTTTCGAGGCGAACTACGCGGGCACGTCGTTCATCTCCTCGCCCGAGGAGTTCCTGGGCAAGTTCCGATACGGGCCCGAGATCATGAACATCCAGGGCGAACGAGTCACACCCGGAGCGCTCTCGACCATTGGCTGGGACGACGAGGGCGTCCGCCCCGACGAGTACCTGATCGTGAAGGACGGAATCCTCAACGACCTGCAGACCACACGCGAGCAGGCTCCCTGGCTGTCCGATTGGTACGCGTCGCAGGGTCGCCCGGTCCGTTCGCACGGCAACTCCTACGGTCAGTCCTGGGCCGTCACCCAGTTCCAGCGCATGCCGAACATCAACCTGCTCCCGCACCCAGATCGAGACGTTTCAGAGGAAGAGATCATCTCCGGCGTAGAGAACGGGATTCTCATCGACGGCGACGGATCGTTCTCGATCGACCAGCAGCGTTACAACGCGCAGTTCGGAGGCCAGGTCTTCTACGAGATCAAGAACGGCCGGATCACGGGAATGCTCAAGGACGTCGCGTACCAGATCCGGACGCCGGAGTTCTGGAACGCCATGGACGAGATCGGTGGCGAGAGCACCTACTTCATGGGCGGGTCCATGGGAGATGGGAAGGGCCAACCCGCTCAGTCCAATTCGATCAGTCACGGGTGCCCCGTCACCCGTCACCGCGACATCACCGTCATCAACACCGGCCGGAGGGCCTGATCCATGGCGAACTTCATCTCACGCGAAGAGGCGCAGCGGATTTGTGAGCGGGCTCTCTCGTTCTCCCGCGCGGACCAGGCTCGGGTCAACCTCCAGAGTTCTGAAACGGGCAACACGCGCTTCGCCCAGAACCAGATGAGCACATCGGGTGACGCGACCAACGCCACGCTGAGCGTGACGAGCGCGCTCGGGACGAAGGTCGCATCGGCGACCACCAACATCTTCACCGACGACGCCCTGCGGCGTGTGGTACAGACGAGCGAGCAGCTCGCCAACCTCGTCCCTGAAAACGAGGAATACATGGGTGAGTTGGGGGCACAGACCTACCCCGACTCCGATCCATACTTCGAGTCGACCGGTGAGCTGGCTCCCGAACGCCGTGCGCAGGCGATCGCGGCTGTTACGGAACAGGCCGTTGCGAGGAATCTGGTGTCCACGGGATTCCTGATTCACGCGGCGTCCAGCAACGCGGTTGCCACGAGCGAAGGCCTGTTCGCCTATGGCACGGGCACGGGCGTCAACTTCACGACCACGGTGCGGACCCAGGACGGAACGGGATCGGGCTGGGCCGGCACCAGCGCGCACGACTTCGACGAGCTCGACACACGCGCTCTTGGCGCTGTCGCGGTAGAAAAGGCGATGCGATCGCAAAGCCCACGAGCCGTAGAACCCGGTCGCTGGACGGTGGTTATGGAGCCGACCACCGTCGGCAACATGGTCAACCTGATGATGGGCCAGCTCAGCGCGCGCAACGCCGACGAGGGAAGGTCCTTCTTCAGCAGCTCGGGAGGAGGCACCAAGCTCGGTGAGCAGTTCATCGACAGCCGGGTGAACATTCACTCGGATCCCGGCGATCGGCGGATTCTGTCCACACCGTTCGACGGTCAGGGGCTGCCCAACAAGCCCATGACGTGGGTCGAGAATGGAACGCTCCGCAACCTCAACTACTCCAGATACTGGGCGGACCGGCAGGGCGTGGAACCCAGTGGGTTCCCGAGTGGCTGGTACATGGCCGGCGGCAACTCGACGGTCGACGAGATGATCCGTTCCACGGAGCGTGGGTTGTTGCTGACCCGCTTCTGGTACATCAGAGGCGTGGATCCTCGCACGATCCTGTACACGGGGCTCACGCGAGACGGCACGTTCCTCATCGAAAACGGTGAGATCAGCCATCCGGTGAAGAACTTCCGCTGGAACGAGTCGCCGATCTTCATGCTCAACAACATCGAGATGATGGGCGAACCGGTTCGGATCTCGTCCGGTGAGTCGTCGGGCCTGACGAACGCGGTGGTGGTGCCACCGCTGAAGGTGCGCGACTTCACCTTCACCTCGTTGTCCGACGCGATCTAGCGAAACGACTGGAGGCCCGCACTCCCCCCGGGGTACGGGCCTCCTACCGCTTCAGCGAATTGGACCGAATGGCGACTCGGAGAGTGCTTATCGATTCGCTTCCACGGCGATGCTGATACCGACTTCGTGCCCGACGACCATCGCGGCCGCCCAGCTGCCGGCTCCAACTCCATAATCGCTACGGTCCAATCCGAGTTCCGTCTGGAAGCTCGCGATCTCGGTCACGCCGCCGAGCATCTCCTGCATCTCAGCCGGCACGTCCATCACGCCGAGAATCTCGATCGGTAGTTCGACCTGATACGTCTGGTCCCTGATCGTGAGCGGGCCACGCACGAGTAGTCGGCCCTCACCCGTGCTTCGGACCTCCTCCGACTCGAACGTGATGTAGCGGTACTCTTCGGCGTCGAAGAAGTCAGTGGACAGCAGATGGGCGTCGCGCTTCTCGTTGCCCGTGTTCACGCTCGCAACGTCGATCCGGACGCGTACCGAGCTATGAGCCGGGTTCTCACGATCGTACTCGAGCTCGATCTCGTATTCGTCGAACTGACCGGTCACCGGCGTGAAGAAGTGCTTCACGCTGAACTCGATCCCGGTGTGCGGAACGTCCACATTCCACATCATGGGAGCCGGCCCAGCAGCGATCATCAGGGTGGAGAGAGCGAGCGCGCTCCCCCATATCGTCTTCCTCATCGTCCCATTCCTCACTCTGATTGACTGCGCGACGGGGGCGCTGCAGCTGATCTGCCGCCGAACATCGCGCCGCGTTGTGGAGACATAAGCCCGACGACGTGAGGACGGTTCCCGGTCGTATGCTATACTCTCGACATGGACGCTCGAATCAGGGCCGCATCTGTAGTTCTCGTGTGGGTCATATCGTTGTCGGGGACGCATCGTCTGGGCGCGCAGACCCTCGCCGACCTGACTTCCACCCCCGCATCGACTGCCGACTCTTTTCTGCGCTCCGTACGCGCCATCGACTGGCGCACGACCGCGTTGGTCCTGGACGAAACCGCGCTGACCCGATTCCGGAACCTCGTCACCGCCATGGCCGATGCCGACTCCACCGGGTCCGTACGTGACTATCTGACCGCGGCGGGCTCCGTTGGCCTCGCAGAACTGACATCCCCCGAGGTCTTCGAGCGGGCGGTCGGTGTACTCGTCGACGACATGCCGGGCCTGATGCACGCGCTCTACGACCGGGACGACGAGGTGATCGGCCACGTGCTGGAAGGCCCGGACGGGGCCCACGTCGTCTACAGGACGACGGCACGTATCAGCGGCGCGGTGTCGGAGGTCAAGATCGTCCAGCTGAGGAGAACGGAAGGCGGTTGGCGCGTGCTTTGGAGCGACGAGCTGGAGGTGCTCGATGCCGCGCTGAGAGGTGTACCGCTGAGGCCGAGGTAAGACCCGACCGAACGCCTGACTCAAAGGGGCCCGGGCGGGTGAGTCACTGCGTTACAAAGCGTCTACGTCATCGATACATGACGAGTGATGCCTTCGACCGAGGGATTCAGCTCGGCTGAATAGCCAACCTGTACGTGCAATCGCGGAACCCACCCAATCGAACGACAGGAGGATCGATGAAACGCTCGATCAAGTCGGTGCCCGCTGTGCTGATGATCGTGCTTCTGACCGCGCTTCCGACTGTGGCCTCAGCCCAGAACGCCACGCCCGATTCGATCCGGCCGGCCTGGCCCAAGACCACCTCGGCAGTGATCCTCGCCTCAGCCGGCTCGCTCGCGGGGTTCTACGCAGGAGCGCTGATCGGCTACTCGACCGGCCCATACGACGAGAACTTTGGCGGTCTCTTCATCGGGGGAGCGATCGGCAGTTTGGTCGGCTCGACCATGGGGTCGACCGCCGTGACCAGAAACCTCAGCGGTTCGTTCATGGGATCGATCGCCGGAGGGTTGACCGGACTCATGGTCGCCAGCGGGGTGAACGGTGCGACCAACAACGACTGGTTCGCTTTGTGTACGTTCACGCTCATACATGGAGCGATCACGGCCGTGGTTGCGTCCTGACTTCCGGCTCGGGCGAGCCAGCCGAGACTATCCCGGCAGCCGTAACGAAATGTGGAGATGATCGGCCGTCCCCACGTGGCGAAGTGAATGGAAGCCGAGCGCCCAGAAGCCGAGCTCCACGGCCCGGTTCCGCCACTCAGGACGACCGTTCGTCCGCAGGTCGAGCGCGTGCACGAATCCGCTCTCCTGCTCGAAATGGAGCGAGGCCTCGTTCGTTGGGAGTCCCATCAGCCAGTAGTCTTCCGCAGTCCTTCCTGCGTCGGTGATGACCGCAGACCGGTCGACGAGGATGAGGGCGCTCGATGCCACGCGAAGGAGTGGGTGGATGTTCGCGTACTCGGCCTGAACGTCGTCGGACTTC
>JBDGVT010000081.1:0-13000 GCA_039585495.1 Gemmatimonadota bacterium
CCGCCAACAACTCCATGGTTCCAGCCTGACCTTGCCCTCCGGTCTTGAACTGAATCCGCACCCGATCGATGGACGGGCGGCCGAGATAGTAATCCGGATTCGCCTCCAACTGAACCATGGTTTCGGGTACGTGTCGGTCGTACCGAAACGGGCCGTTACCCACCGGGCGTCTCCAGAACTCCCAGTCGTAGAACTCTGCCGGATCCAGGGCCTCCAGAAGGTGCTTTGGGTAGATGACGGTCCAGCCGTCGAGCGGCCATCCACTGGGTCGATCCAGGTGGATCCTGAACCGGAGATCGTCGAGTACCTCAATGGAATCTACCGGCTCCGCACCGTAGTGCATGACGTCCGGGTGACTGAGCAACGCGACGGTAAACGCAACGTCCGCAGAGGTCACCGGCACACCATCATGCCACTCGACGTCCGGACGCAGTTCGACCATCCACGATCGGCCGTCGGCGTCGGACTCCCAGCGCGCCGCGAGTCCTCCCACCACATCGCTACAGTTGTTCGCCGCATACGTGACAAGTGGCTCGAAGATCAGGAACTTCGGGGTATCGTCCCACGTGGGGCTGAAGATCAGCTCACTCCCCCCGGCGTAGAGAACGCGCACGGTTTGAAGCCCATCCTCCATAGGGAGTGCTCGCTCTGAGCGGCTCGGTTGGCACGCGGCGGCCGAGAGTGCCATGGCGAGCAGCACCACTTCCGCGGTCGCTCTACCGGACATGGCAGGCCACTTCATGAGCGGAGTCCTTGCGCTGGAGATGGGGCGTGGCCGCCCGACAGATTGGCTGGGCTTCGGCGCAGCGTGGAGCGAACGGGCAACCCTGCGCTGAGGCCGTGGGGGACGACGTGTCGGTCGGGAGAACTACCCTGGGCCGGGACTGGCCCGGTACTCCGCTGGGTACGGCCGAGACCAGGGCCTGGGTATAGGGATGAAGCGGCCTGTCGACCAAGCGGTGAGCGTCGGTGACCTCGACGATCTTCCCCTTGTACATCACGGCAATGCGATCGGCCACACGCTCAACAACCGCGAGGTCGTGTGAAATCAGCAGCAGAGTGATTCCCTCCGATCGCTGTAACGCCAGCAGGACATTCAATATCTGTGCTCGCACCGATGCATCGAGTGCCGAGACCGGCTCGTCCGCCACGATGAAGTCGGGCTCCAGGGAGAGGGCTCGGGCGATCGCAATACGCTGCCGCTGACCGCCGCTCATCTCATGTGGATATCGATGCCGGAAGTACGGCTCCATGCCCACCTTCCCGAGCAGTTCGATCACTCGGTCCTCCACCTGCGTCTCCGGCACGATCCGATGCAGTCTGAGGGGCTCTGCAATGATCTGCCCGATTTGCATTCTCGGGCTGAGGGACTGGTACGGATCCTGAAATACCACCTGCATTCGCTTGCGGAGTCCCCGCATCTCGACGGCAGATAAGCCACGAACGTCGATGCCGTCGAACTCGATGGACCCATCGGTCGGTTCAATCAATCGAAGTATCGAACGCCCCAGGGTCGTTTTGCCGCTCCCCGACTCCCCAACGAGGCCCAGCACCTCGCCCGGATTTATGCTCAGGGTGACGCCGTCCACCGCACGCACCGACCCGGCAGTACCGACCCAGCGACCACCAAACCGAAAATGCGTCTTCAGGTCCGTAATACTCAGCAGAGCGCCCCCGGCGAGGGCCGTCATGCGACCATGTGGCATGCGCAACTGCGGTTCGGTGCGATGCCCCGTATGGGCGGAAAAGAAGACAGGCACACGTCCTCGGCGAGGTCGCAGCGCGGATGGAACGTGCATCCCCGCGGAAGCTCGAGGAAGTCGGGCACAGCGCCAGGAATGCCCCGCAACGGATCGTCCCGCCCCGCGCCAAGCTGCGGGACCGACCCTAGAAGCCCCTGCGTGTACGGATGCCTCGCATCCTTGAATAAGCTTCTCACATCGCCCGTCTCGAGGATCTTGCCCGTGTACATGACCATCATGCGATCTGCCATTTCCGCAACGACTCCGATGTCGTGCGTGATGAGCAGAAGGGCCATGTCGTGTTCGTCCTGCAGGTGCCGTAACAGGTCCAGAATTTCAGCCTGAACCGTAGGGTCGAGTGCGGTGGTCGGCTCGTCTGCGATCAGCAGTTTCGGGCGTCCTGCGATCGCTGTCGCGATGAGGGCCCGTTGCTGCATCCCACCGGACAGTTCGAAGGGATACGCACCCGCCCATCGCTCAGGGTCAGCGATGCCTACGTCGCCAAGAAGCTTCACGGCCTCGGCCCTGGCCTCGTGCCTCGTCAGAGCCCGGTGCAGCTTGAGCACGTCGGCGACCTGACCTCCAACGGTCTGCACCGGATTGAGTGCGGCTCCCGGCTCCTGAAATATCAGGCCGATCTGACGGCCGCGGACACGTCTCATCTGCGTCGCGCTCATCGCTCGGAGATCCTCACCCTCCAGGAGGATCCTCCCACCAACGACTCGGCCGGGCGACGGGATCAGGTCCAGGAAGGACAGCGCGACAATCGTCTTGCCGCAGCCTGACTCCCCCACCAGCGCTACGGTTTCCTTCTCTTCGATACTGAACGACACGTCGTCGACTGCCTTCAGGACACCTTCATCGAGAAAGAAGTGACTTCGCAGGTTCTGGACATCGATCAGCATGACTACACGAACCTCCGCATGAGCACCTTGGGATCAAGCGCATCGCGGATACCGTCGGCCAGCAGACTGAACGACACGAGCGTCAATGCGAGGAGCGCCCCCGGAAAGAAGGCCACCCACCACGCAACGAGCATCGCGTCCTGCCCCGCGCTCACCATGTTGCCCCAGGACGGGGTCGGAGGCCGGATGCCGAGCCCGAGAAATGAAAGCCCGGCCTCTGCGCCGATCATGCCGGCGACGGACAGCGCAGCGCTCACGAGGACCGGCGAGAGGGCGCTGGGAATGAGATGTCGAATGATGATCAGGCGGGGTGGCAATCCGATCGCTCGGGCAGCTTCCGAGAAGCCCTGTTCCTTCAACGACAGAATCTCCCCGCGAATGTATCGGGCGGTTCCGGGCCAGCTGGTAAGCCCGAGGATCAAGACGATGAGCACGATATTCGCTTCGAAGACGCCCACCAGCATCAGCATCAGGTAGAACGTGGGAAACGCGATGACCACATCCACCATGCGCATGAGGACTGCGTCGACGGCTCCTCCGAAGTACGCCGCCACAGCTCCGTACGTCGTCCCAATGCTCTTCGACAGCAGCATCGCCAGAAGACCGATCGACAAAGACACTCGCGCCCCGTACAACGCTCGAGTGAACAGGTCCCGCCCGAACTCGTCGGTGCCAAACAGGTGGGCGCCGGATGGGGCCAGATACCGTGTCTGGAGCACATTGTCGATCGCCGCCGGGTCGTACGGTGCGAGCAGCGGCGTAAGAACCGCCACGACGTAGAGGATCACGATCATGTACGCGGATGCCACGGCTAGCGTGTTGGCGCGAAAACGACGTGACGCGACCTGCCAGGGCCCCTTCCCCACGACGCTGGGCTCGTCCCCGCCGGTCAGCAGTCGACCGACGTCCCAGCGGGAGTAGACAACGACGAAAAGGAGTGATCCGAGAAGGAACAGGGAGGCGATCCATTCATCGATCGCGCGAGAAGCAAAGGCCGCAAACACCCGTTCAGATCGCCAGGCCAGGACCCCCGCGCCCGCCCAGGCGACAGTGAGGAGATGCGCACCCCTGGTCGTTCGGCCCAGCACCAGATGCCCCAGGCCTGGGACAAAGGCCAACCACGGGGCCGCCTGGCGGGCCCTAGACACGCTTCTGACCGTCGTAGGACACTCGTGGATCCACCCACGCGTAGGTGATGTCGGCCAGGAGATTTCCCAGCACGGTGAGTACTGCCGCGATCAACGTCGTCGCCATGATGAGGGGGTAATCCCGCCCGCTCACGCCGCCCACGGCCAGACGCCCCATGCCCGGCCAGCCGAAGATGGTCTCGATGATGGTCGCACCACCCAGCAGAAAGGGGAGCGACATCCCGTAGATCGTGACGATTGGAATCAGCGCGTTGCGAAGTGCGTGCTTCACGATCACGAAGGGCTCCGAATGACCGCGTGCGCGAGCGGCGATCACATAGTCCTCACTAAGCACGTCCAGCAGCTTGTTGCGCATGTAACGCGCAGTGCCGGCAGCGGATGCGATCCCCAGGACGAAGACCGGGAGCGCCAGGTGCCACAACCGATCCCAGATCTTCGCCGTCAGAGAGAGGAATTCGTAATCCATGGACCGCGTCTGTGATGTTGGGAACCACCCCAGATTCACGGAGAAGATCAGGACGAGCATGAGGGCGAGCCAGAAGCCCGGGATCGCGTAGATGACCAGGGACCCCAGCGTGACGGCCTTGTCCCAGATCGAGTATTGCTTGACCGCGGAAATGATGCCGAGCGATATGCCGATCAGTGCGTCGAAGATCACGGCGAGGACGGTGAGCTGCAGCGTGTACGGCACCGCCTCCACGATGAGGTCACTCACGGGTCGGCGGTGCCGGAACGATTCGCCGAAGTCACCCTGCGCAACGTTGCCGAGCCAACGCACATACTGAACATGAATTGGCTGATCCAGGCCATACTTTGCGCGGAGCAGTTCGATGACCTCGACATCGACCTGTTGTTGCCGTTGTGGCTCCAGGTACATGTCCAGCGGATCACCCGGCGCCAAGCGCATCAGGAAGAACGTTGCTGTCGCGATCGCGAAGAGAAGCGGAATCGCGAAGAGAATCCTCTTGAGAGCGAATCGTATCATTACAGCCCGACGGCCACGTCGGTCTCGGGCCCGTCGCCGGATTCACTGCCTCGAGTCACGAACTCAACCTATGGTCATGTAGATGACGGATTCGGGCACGCAGGCGGGCTCGCATTCGCCCGGATTGACCGGCGCAACATCCCTTTCGAGGTCGCCGAGGGCAAGGCCGCAGCCGTGCGGTGTTGGCAGGCTCGTGAGCCTGATCCGCACCGGGATTGCCGGTGAGTCCATAAGCTCAGCGGCGGTGCGCCCAGGGCATGCTCTCCTGGCAAGGATGACTGCTACAGGGGTGGGCCAAGAAGCCCGAAATGCACCTCTGCGCGCCCGACCTCAGGCGTCGGGGCGAGGCCGACCGCCCAGGGGGAGTCCTGGGCGGTCCCTAGATGGCTACATGGCCCCGATGTCGGAGAACACGAATCTGTACGCATCGTTGTCTGCGTCGAACTGAGCCTCGAAGTGCCCAGGAATCGTCACGCCCTCGCCCACGCCCGCCACCGCCGGCATGTCGAGTGTGAAGGTCCTGCGCTCCATGAGCATGTCCCGAGTGATCATCGGCTCGTAGAAGATCGGATCCTGTTCGTAGTATCCAATCACCATCGTTCCGCTGAACGGATCTTCACTTTCCAGCTCGGACTGAAGAAGAGCGTGCATTCCCATGGCAGGGACACAGAGCCCCGCCAAGAAACCGATCTCTGGAATGTCGATATCGGGAAGTGCGTAGCCCGCGGGCGGTGACATCGGCTTGCTCGTATCCGAACAGTCGATCGCGTCCGTGGTCGCAGCGTCTACCGTGTACATGTGGAAGTCGAAGTGCGGCACCAGGTAGGGGCCCGGCGGGTGTCCATGCGCTTCCCAGTAGATCTTGAGGTTATGAGTCCCCCATTGAGCCGTCACGGCCGAAGGGAACGCCAGGGTCCCCGCATCGAGCGGCGGCCAGGCCATCTCGGCGTCGGCAGGTGCCCCTTCGATCGACGTCATGGGGACATTGGCACCGAAACTGACAACGCGATCACCATCGAGCTCCGCCCACGTACAGACGTCACCGCCATAGACGTCGCCGCACTGACCTTCCACGAGCGCGAGTGACGCCGCTTCGACAGTCTCTTCGGCCTCACCAGCACATCCTGCGAGAGCCGCCACGGCCACCGCCGCGAACGTGAAACTGAACTGCGATCGTATTCTCATAATGACCTGCGCTTTGGAAGGGTCGCGACGTTACATGGCTCGAACAGCCAACGCGTGGAGTTCGGCGCAATCTTTGTTTCGGAACGTCGCCTCGCAAGGAATGCGCACAGCGACGCCTCAGTCGCGGTGACGGGCATTCGCTCCGGATCGAAGTCGCGCATCCTCGAGGCACCCCCTTTGATGCACCAGGCGGTCCACGTTGAGTCAGGAGGTCGGGAGCCCTCAGCCGCGAGCCGAATGCAACGAAGCGGCCGATCCGTATGTCGAATCCTTCGGTAAGTGACGCACCGGAAATCGAGGGCTAAGACGATGGGATGGGCAAGAGAGGTCCGGAGGGCAGTACGGTCATTGAGTCGACAGCGCGGGTTCGCCCTGATCGCGATTCTCACCCTCGCACTGGGGATCGGCGCCAACACCGCCATCTTCAGCGTGATCGACGGCGCTCTCCTCCGCCCGCTCCCCTACGACCAACCCGATCGGATCGTCTACCTGTCCGACGGGCACGAAGACTTTGGCGGCAGCGGGGTCGATCAATCGATTCCCAACCTCCTGGACCTGCGTGAGCGGTCGAGGCTGTTGGAGAGTGTGGCCATCTTCGGGATGCGCTCGGCCAACCTCGCCACCGAGGATCGACCGGAGCGGGTGAGGGTTCTCCAGGTCACGCACGAGATGCTCGGCATCCTGGGTGTCGCACCGGCACGCGGCCGTGACCTTCTCCCCGAAGACGACATCTCCGGCTCGCCAGCTGTCGCGATCCTGACGGATGCAACGTGGCGCGCCCGGTTCGGCGCGGATCCTGATATCGTCGGTCAGGTCACGACCATGAACTCCGCCCCGCTCGAGATCATCGGAGTGCTTCCGCCCGACTTCTCGTTCCTGGGCGCGCCCGATGCGGTGGTACCTCTGGGCCATATCGGTAAGGAGTACTCTCGAGGAACCCGCGGCTACAGTGGCGTCGGTCGCCTGAGTGCGGGCGCCCAGATCCCTGCGCTTCGCGACGAACTCCAGTCCATCTTCGCCGGCCTCGTCGAGGCGTACCCGGAGCCGAATACGGGATGGTACACCTGGGCCGATCCGATCCGAGACGTCGCGATTCCTGCAGGTGGGCAGTCGTTGTTCCTGTTCGCCGGAGCCGTAGGGCTCGTGCTGCTCATCGCATGTGTGAACGTCGCGAATCTTCTGATCGTACGTGCCGAAAGCAGACAGCGGGAGTTCGCACTTCGCTATTCGCTGGGCGCGAGCCGGACCGACCTTCTGCCCCTGTTCCTCAGCGAAGGCCTGGTCTTGTCCGTGCTGGGAGGAGCGACCGGGATCGTGACCGCGGGGTTCGGTCTCGAGTCGCTCGTCGCGTTCTTCGGGAACTCCATCCCTCGCGGCGACCAGATCCACCTTTCTGCCAATACGCTCGCCGTAGGCGTCGGGGTGTCGCTACTCGTAGGCTTGCTGGTCGGGGTCATCCCTCTCCTCCGCACCCGGTCGGAGAACTTCGTCGAACGCTTGAAGGACGGCACCCGAGGAAGCTCCGGTCGCGGCAGTCGCTTGGGCGGGGCGCTCGTGATGACCGAGGTCGCGCTCGCGGTCGTCCTGGTATCGAGCGCCGCCCTCTTGGCCAAGAGTGTCTGGAGAATCCAGGACATCGAACTCGGCATCGTCGATCCAGACAGGGTGCTCACGTTTCAGATGACCCTCCCCGAGGCCAAGTACTCGGAGAGCACCGATATCAGGAACCTCCGCGAGGGCCTCCTCCGAGATCTACAGCGCCTGCCGGGAGTCGAGTCGGCGGCCCTCGTCAATCGCCTGCCGCTCATGGGTGGATATAACACGACCAACTTCCCCACCGTGGCCGATCCGGACCGGGCGGCGCGCTTCGTATCGATTCGGAGTGTCACACCCGACTACTTCGAGACACTCGGCGTGCCGCTGTTGGCTGGCCGCTGGTTGACGAGTGCGGAATTCGAGGACGAAGACATGTCCACGATTCTGGTGAATCAGACCCTGGCTACGCAGCTGTTTGCGGACCAGAGCCCGCTCGGAGAAATGGTGGCGCCTGGCTGGGCCGAGGGGGGACTCAGGATCGTGGGCGTGGTGGGCGACATCATGGGGCGAGGGCCAACCAGCCCTCCACCGCCGGCCTTCTTCTATCCAGCATCCCAGGGGAATACCGGTCAGTTCAGCGTCATGATCAAAGCTCGCACGAGGGACCCGTACGAGGTTCTACCCGACGTGCGGCGAACCATTTCGACGCTGGATGCGGAAGTGCCGATGTACCAGATCCGCACGATCGACGAGATCGCCGAGGGTCGACTGGGCACCCGAAGGGTCGCCATGTCCCTGTTCGGCGGCTTCGCGACGCTGGCGCTTCTGCTGGGTGCGGTCGGAATCTACGGTGTGATGTCGTATTCGGTTTCCCAAAGATCACAGGAGTTGGGGGTACGCCTCGCACTGGGAGCCTCCCGCCGATCAGTGTTCGCGCTGGTGCTCGGTCACGGGGCCAGAATCACATTGCCGGGCGTGGTCATGGGGGTCCTCGTTGCTCTAGCCTCCGCAAGAGTTCTCAGCGGTCTGCTCTACGAGGTGAGTACGCTCGATCCCGTCACCTACGTCTCCGTCGCCGGGATCCTGGTCATCGTGTCGATTCTCGCCACCTACCTGCCCGCGCACAGGGCAACGAGAGCCGACCCGCTCGTGAGTATGAGAAGCGACTAGGCCGGGCACGATCATCTGGTGAGATCGGCCATCAGGCGCGCGGTTTGGCGCACCGGCCAACAAGCCATTTTTGGCCAACGACGTAGAGGATGGCATCCTGGGGCAAAGGCGCCGGGCCTCCGAGTTCTCGGCGATCGCGGGTGCCAAGGACCGAGGCCGATGAGTCTGGTCCCCGCACTAAGGTCCTGCGCTATGGTGAAATTCCCCACAACGCGACGAACCCACTTCCCGACATCCGCCAATTGACCGTCGGCCGTATCGTGGTCGATCCCATGCACCCGATAAGGGTGTCCCTCGATACCGCCATTCCCTGCCCGGGGATCTGGCCGGATGAGTTGGGCGAAGTCAAAGCGGCGGGTTGCCTCAGGTGCCCTCGGGGCACCTGGAACTGTTGTATTGGTGGTAGCCATCCTGGTGGGCTCGTGCACGACCAAGGATGGACCCACCGAGATTATCGAGCCCCTCCGCATCACGACGACCACACTGCCCAACGGTGCGCCCACCGTCGCGTACGATCACTCGCTGACAGCGACGGGTGGATCCGGCACCCACAGCTGGTCCGTCGCCGCCAGCACCTTGCCGGAAGGCCTCGCGCTTTCCTCTGGCGGTACCATAACCGGCGTCCCCACGAACTCAGGCACCTCCGACTTCTCAGTCAGGGTGGAGAGTATCGACGGTCAGACGGCGAGCCGAACCTTCTCTATTACCGTCAGTCCACGACTTGCCATCTTGACCGCTGTGCTTCTAGACGGCGCCGCCGGGACGCCGTACAGCCAGGTCCTGGAGGCAGAGGGAGGTGCCGGAGGACAGGCTTGGTTACTGAACTCGGGTGAGCTCCCTGCCGGACTCTCGCTCGATCCGGCGGGAATGATCACAGGTACGCCGACCGAGCCGGGGACCTCGGATTTCACGGTCGGTGTCGAGAGCGGAGATGGGCAGGTTGAAGCTCGCGAGCTTGCGATCACGGTCCATCCGACGCTCGTCATCTCGACCACGGTTCTGCCCGAGGGAGCCCCGGGGGTCGAGTACGAACAGGAACTCGTCGCATCGGGCGGGGATGGGACCCACACGTGGTTGGCAAGTGAAGGCTCGTTGCCCGAGGGGCTCTCGCTCGATCCGAGTGGCATCATCAGCGGCACGCCCGTCTCGGCCGGGATCTCTGAATTCACGGCACGGGTGCTCAGCGGAGACGCACAGACGGCCACGCAGGCCTTGGCGCTGACTGTCGCCACCGCTCTCGCCATCACCACGTCCACGCTTGCCGAGGGCGCGCCAGGGGTTGCCTACACCGAAGCACTTACGGCCACCGGAGGGGCGGGTACGTATTCCTGGAGGTTGAGCGACGGTGCGTTGCCGGATGGACTCACACTGATGTCCGAGGGAACCATCAGCGGTGCCCCGACAGCTTCGGGGACGTTCAACTTCACGGTTCGCGTCGAAAGCAGCGATGGGCAGATCGACCACCGGGCGCTCTCCCTGGTCGTGCATGCCGAGCTGGTTGTGACGACGACCGCGCTCGCCGACGCGGCACCCGGTGTAGCGTACGCTGAGGCCATCAACGCATCCGGAGGTGACGAACGACGCACCTGGTCGGTTACTGCGGGCGCTCTCCCCAGCGGACTAGCTCTGAGCACCGACGGGCTCATCTCGGGCGTGCCGGACACGCCGGGGTCGTCCACCTTCGACGTGCGCGTCGAGAGCGGCGACGGGCAGATGGACACCAGGGCACTGTCCATTTCGGTCTCACCCCTTCTGGCGATCGTGACCACGGCCCTTCCCGACGCCGCCCCCGGCATCACCTACGACGTTGCGATAATAGCCGCGGGTGGGGTCGGAGATCATGTCTGGTCCGTCGCCTCTGGCTCGCTTCCTGCCGGGCTCGCGTTGAGCTCCGAGGGTTCCGTTAACGGAACGCCCATTACACCCGGCATCTCGACCTTCAGCGTTCAGGTCGTGAGCGGCGACGGACAGGTCGACACCCGAGCCCTCGGCATTTCGGTTTCGGCCGTCCTCTCGATCACGACGACCGCCCTCGCCGACGGAGCACCGGACCTGCCGTACACGGAGGCGTTGTCGTGCAGCGGTGGTACGGGCGGGTTCGTCTGGTCCCTGGCATCCGGCGAGCTCCCCGACGGCCTCACGCTCAACTTCGACGGTGCGCTGAGCGGAACTCCGTCTGCGCCTGGAACCGCCGACTTCAGCGTCCAGGTCGCAAGCGATGATGGACAGATCGACACCCGGGCGCTGACTGTCATTATCTCCGAAGATCTTCTCATCACTACCACAGATCTTCCGAGCGGGGCCCCCGGTCTTCCTTATGCCGCTACCCTGGCAGCCACTGGCGGTAAGGGCGATCACACCTGGTCGGTGATATCCGGGTCGCTGCCCGAAGGACTGATCCTGAGTCCCGGAGGCACGCTGGAAGGCACGCCGATCACGGGAGGGACATTCAGCTTCACGGCGAACGTCGAGAGCGAAGACCTGCAGGTCGACTCCCGTCCGTTTTCGCTGATCGTCCATGAGGGGCTCGCGGTAACGACGGAGGAATTGCCCGACGGCGTTACCGGCACCGCGTACGGTGTAGCGCTGAGTGCCACGGGGGGTGAGAGTCCCTACGAATGGTCCGTACTCGACGGATCGACCCCCTCGGGGACGACCCTGAGCCTGGACGGGGTCATCTCGGGCGTGCCGCTGGTGGCCGGTACGTCGGTCTTCACCGTTCAGGTGTCCAGCGGTGATGAGCAGGTCGACGCGCGTGCCTTGTCCATCACCATTAGCCCCACTCTCGGGATTACGACGGCTTCGATGCCCAACGGTGCGCCGGGTGTGGCGTACAGCGAGAGCCTCGAAGCGACAGGAGGAACGGGTGGCTACACCTGGTCCGTCAGTGCCGGCTCGCTGCCCGATGGTCTCACGCTCAGCTCCGCGGGCGCCCTCAGTGGCACCCCGACGGCGCCGGGCACGTTCGCCTTTACGGCACGCGTCCAGAGCGGCGACGGACAGGCCGACACCCGGGGGCTGTCGATTACCATCACCCCGGACCTCGCGATCACGACGACGTCGTTGCCGAACGGCGCACCGGACGTGGCGTACAACGAGAGCCTGGCAGCTACCGGGGGCTCCGGTGGCTACGCCTGGTCGGTCAGCGCCGGCTCACTGCCCGGTGGTCTCTTGCTCGGCACTGGCGGTACGCTCAGCGGCACGCCGACGACACCCGGGACGTCGACCTTCACGGCACGCGTCCAGAGCGGCGACGATCAGGTCCACACGCAGTCGCTGTCGATCACGGTGAACGCAGGCCTCGCCATCACGACGACTTCTCTGCCGAACGGCGCACCGGGTGTCGCGTTCAGCCAGAGCCTGGCGGCGACCGGAGGTGCGGGTGGCTACGCCTGGTCGGTCAGCGCCGGCTCGCTGCCCGATGGTCTCACGCTCAACTCGGCGGGGACCCTGAGCGGGACACCGACGGCACCCGGAACGTCGACCTTCACGGCACGCGTCCAGAGTGGCGACGGACAGGTCGACACGCGGTCGCTGTCGATCACGGTGAACGCAGACCTCGCGATCACGACGACTTCGCTGCCGAACGGCGCACCGGGTGTCGCGTACAGCGAGAGCCTCGCAGCGACCGGAGGCACGGGCGGCTACGACTGGTCAGTCAGCGCCGGCTCGCTACCCGATGGTGTGTCGCTCAGCTCGGCGGGTGCCCTCAGCGGCACGCCGACAACACCCGGAACGTCGACCTTCACGGCACGCGTCCAGAGTGGCGACGGACAGGCCGCCACGCGGTCGCTGTCGATGACGGTGAACGCAGACCTCGCGATCACGACGACTTCACTGCCGAACGGCGCACCGGGTGTGGCGTATAGCGTGAGCCTCGCAGCGTCCGGGGGCACGGGCGGCTACACCTGGTCGGTCAGCTCGGGTTCGCTACCCGACGGCCTGTCGCTCAACTCTGCGGGTACCCTGAGCGGGACACCCACGGCGATGGGAACGGCGAGCTTCACTGTGCGGGTCGAGAGTGGTGACGGTCAGGCGAGCAGTCGAGCGCTGTCGATCACCATCTCCCCGGACCTCGCGATCACGACGACGTCGTTGCCCAACGGCGTACCGGGTGTCGCGTACAGCCAGAGCCTGACAGCGATCGGCGCTACCGGTGGCTACACCTGGTCGGTCAGCGCGGGCTCACTGCCAGGTGGTCTCTCGCTCGGCACCGGCGGTACGCTCAGCGGCACACCGACGACACCCGGCACATTCGCCTTCACGGCCCGCGTACAGAGTGGCGACGGACAGGTCGACACGCGGTCGCTGTCGATCACGGTGAACGCC
>JBDGVT010000082.1:0-30690 GCA_039585495.1 Gemmatimonadota bacterium
GACCACGAGCAGACCAGAGGTGTCCCTGTCGAGCCGATGTACGATCCCCGGACGTGCACGCCCCCCCACACCCACGATATCGGGCACATGCCACAACAGTGCGTTCACCAACGTGCCGGATCTGTGGCCCGGCGCCGGATGGACCACCATGCCCGACGCCTTGTCTACCACAAGGAGGTGCTCGTCCTCATAGACGATCGCGAGCGGCAGGTCTTCCGGTTCGATCTCCACCTTCTCGGGGGGAGGCACGACGATGCGGATGGTCATACCCTCCTCGACCGGTTCGGACTTGCGGGCGGCCCGCCCATCTACTGTGACGGCGCCGGCGGCGACGAGCCTCTGAATCCGTGTACGCGAGAGCTCGAGACGGTCGGACACGAAAACGTCGAGCCTGCCTCCCTCCCCTTCGCATACGACCAGTTCGTGAAGTTGATCCTCCACGCGATCAGACGTCCGCGGGCCGAAGCCCGATCCTCGCGGGCGTGCCGTCGAGATCGACGTCTCGCACGTGCGCGAAGTCCGACTCGGACACGCCGTCGGCAACGACGACACGAACGGCCAGTGTCTCACCGCCAACGAAATCCCGATGGGTATCGGCGGCGGCCTGGACTCCCTCGGGTCCACCGATCCCGACCTCGATGCGGTCCGTGATCTCGAGCCCGGCATCCTTGCGCAGCCGCTGAATCCGATTGATGAGCTCTCGCGCCACGCCCTCAGCGCGCAACTCGTCGTCCAATTCCGCGTCGAGCGCGAGGGTGAAGGCGCCTTCTCCCTTTACGATCAGACTTCCAGCCGCTTCCTGGAGCACCTCGAGGTCCCCCTCCTCCAACGTGTGAGTCGCTCCGTCCAGGATGATCTCGACGGCTTCTCCGACCTGGTAGGCGGCCAGCGAATCCTGTGAGAGCGCCCTCATCGCATTCGCTGCGTCGTTGGTCTGCTTGCCGAAACGGGATCCGAACGCGCGATAGTTGGGCCGAGCGGTGAGCGTGACGATCCCGTCCACCGACGAAAGGAACCCGACTTCCTTCACGTTCAACTCGTCGCGTATCACGTCGAGCATGTCCTCCGTGAGGGTCGTTTTCCCCGGCACCACGGCGCGTACACCCCTCAGAGGCTGCCTCACCCGGATCTGTACGTCCTCGCGCGCAGCCCGCCCCAGGGACACCAGTGTTCGCACGGCAGCCATGTTCCCTTCGAGGTCCACGCCACCGGCCAGCTTCTCACGATCGGACGCATCGAGCACCTCCGGGAAGCGCTCGAGGTGGACGCTGCCACCACCGAGAGCCCGGTGCAGCCAATCGGACGAGAAGGGCACGCAGGGCGCGGCCAACACGACCACCCGCCTCAGTGCGTCGTGCAGCGTTCGGAACGCTGCTGTTCTGTCCGCGTCCTCCGAGTTGCCCCAGAAGCGACCGCGATTCCTGCGTACGTACCAGTTCGACAGATCTTCTACGACGAAGTCTCCGAGCGTTCGATAGGCACGAGTCAGGTTGTACGCATCGAGGTCCCGTGAAACATCGGCCGACACGGAATCCAGGCGCAGTATGAGCCAGCGATCGAGAAGCGGCCGATCCTCGGGTGCAGGATCCGAACTCGACGGCTCCCATCCCTCCACGGAGGCATACAGCGCAAAGAAGCGATAGGTGTTGAACAGCGTATCGAAAAACTTGCGGGCTGCTTCCTTCACGCCTGCGGAGTCGTATCTCTTGGGCAACCAGGGGTTCGACGACGTGATGAAGTACCAGCGAAGGGCGTCGGACCCGTGGTCCGCGATCGCGTCCCAGGGGTTCACCATGTTGCCCTTCGACTTTGACATCTTGCGGCCCTCGGCGTCGAGAACCATGTCGTTCACGAGCACGTTCTTGAACGACGGGCCGCGCCCGAGGAGGGTCGATATCGCGAGCAGCGAGTAGAACCACCCACGGGTCTGATCCAGTCCCTCGCAGATGAAATCCGCAGGAAAATGCGACTCGAACTCCGATTCGTTCTCGAACGGATAGTGCCACTGCGCGTAGGGCATGGCGCCCGAGTCGAACCAGACGTCGATGACTTCCGGGGTCCGGTGCATCGTTCCGTCGCATGTGCCGCAGGCCCAGGTGATCTCGTCGATGAACGGGCGGTGAGGGTCGAAGTCATCGGGTAACGGACCGGCCGACTCCGCGAGCTCGGCCAGAGACCCGATCCAGTGCATGTGATCCCGGTCCTCGTCGCAGACCCAGACCGGAAGCGGCGTGCCCCAGTAACGATCCCTCGAGAGCGCCCAATCCACGTTGCCACGCAGCCATTCCGCGAAGCGCTTCTCCCCCACCTCCGGCGGATACCAGGCGATCTGGTCGTTGTTCGCGAGCAGGTCATCCCTGAGGGTGGACGTGGCCGCAAACCAGGAGTCGATGGCCACGTAGAGGAGCGGGGAATCACATCGCCAGCAGTGCGGATAGCTGTGCATGACCCGCCCGATGTCGAACAGGACGTTCCGCTCCCGTAACGCGTCGACCAGGAGAGGATCGGCGTCCTTCACGAACATCCCGGCGACGAGCCCCACATCTTCGAGAAAGCATCCCGCCCCGTCGATGGGATTGAGCATCGGCAACCCGTGCCGCTGACCCGCCGCGTAGTCGTCCGATCCGAAGGCGGGCGCCATGTGAACGATTCCGGTTCCGTCGTCCGCGCTCACGAAGTCCTCGGCGACGACGGTCCATCCATTCCCGGGGTCGTCCGGAGCCGCCACGAGTTCCAAAGGACGACGGTAACGCCATCCGACCAGGTCGGTCCCCGAGTAGGTGGTTCCCACGTCGACGTCCTCACCGAACAGAGCCTCCACACGAGCCTCGGCCACGATGTACCGACGGTCGTCCCGGGCAACTTCGACGTAGGTGAGCCCAGGGTGCACCGCCAAACCGGTGTTTGCCGGGACAGTCCACGGGGTGGTCGTCCAGGCGAGAAAGGCGCGGCCCTCCGCATCGGGCTCGCCGTCGGCGCCCAGTACCTCCGCAACGAAAGTGAGCGACGGATCTTCGACATCGCGATAGCCCTGCGCCACCTCGTGAGAGGAGAGGGCTGTGCCGCACCTCGGACAGTAGGGCACGCTCTTGTGTCCCCGGTACAGCAGATCCTTGTCGGCAAACGCCTTCAGGATAGCCCACACGGACTCGATGTAGCTCGTGTGGAAGGTGACGTAGGGGCGCCAATACTCGAGCCAGTATGCGATCCTCTCGCTGAGCTCCTCCCACTCCTCCTTGTACGTGAAGACCGAGTCCTTGCAGGCCTGATTGAACTCCGCAATCCCGAGCGCTTCGATCTCCGGCTTACCGCTGATTCCGAGCTTCTTTTCAGCCTCGATCTCCACCGGCAGGCCGTGGGTATCCCATCCGGCGATCCGCGTGACGCTCCTGCCCTGCATTCCCCTGTGCCGGCACACGAGGTCCTTGATAGTCCGACTCAGGATGTGGTGCAAACCGGGGCGACCGTTGGCCGTGGGCGGGCCTTCGAAGAAGACGAAACGCTCTCCGTCTGCGTTCGCGTCCAGGGTCTGTCGGAAGAGGTCTTCTTCCTTCCAGCGGGCAAGGGTCTGCTCCTCGACTTCGAGAAGGCCCTTGGGCAACTCGGGATAGCTCATGCGTGGCTTTCTATAGTTGGCCCACGACCTGCTCGATGAGCCGGGTCAAATGGGGTTCGGCAGAGGTTGCGGCAGCGATGATCTTGGAAACGTCCGCAGGCTCGAGGGCGTCCGGGAGACAGGCGTCGGTAATGATGCTGAGCCCGAGCACACGCATACTCATGTGGCGGGCGACGATCACCTCGGGCACCGTGGACATCCCGACCACGTCAGCGCCCATCGCCTTCAGCATCCGGTACTCCGCGCGCGTCTCGAGCGCTGGTCCAGGCACCGCGACATAGACCCCGCGGTTGAGTCGGATCCCCAACTCCAGAGCGACCGACATCGCACGCTGTTGGAGCTCCATATCGTACGGCTCGGACATGTCGGGGAAACGCGGACCGAATTCGTCGACGTTCGGCCCGATCAACGGACTGTCGCCGAGCAGGTTGATGTGATCGTCGATGAGGACCAGCTCTCCAACAGGCCAGAGTGGGTTCATGCCGCCCGAGACGTTCGACACCACGAGGGTCTTCGCGCCCAGTCGCGCCAGCACCCGCACCGGAAAGGTCACTTCCTGGAGCGAGTACCCCTCGTAGCGATGAAACCGACCCTGCATGACGACGACCGGCGTACCGGCGAGCGTCCCCAGCACCAACCGACCCGTGTGCGTCTCGACCGTCGGTATCGGAAAGCCCGGCAGTTCCTCGTAGGGGATCGCCACCTCGACATCGATCATCTCTGCGAGCGCACCCAGGCCAGTGCCCAGAATGATCCCGACCCTTGGCTCCAATTCGGAGTGGGCTCGGACGGCAGAGGTCGACGCGTCGACCCTCGCGAGGAGGTCGTTCATGCTTCCGAAGGTGAGAAGGGTCGCGGCGTCAGCGCCGTCGATCCTTCTCCTCCGGGTCGAACAGAATCAGGTTGTCGTCCGTGATGCCTGGAGCCGGAGGTGGCTCGATATCCGGATCACCCGACGGCGGCGGATCGTCGGCTCCAGCCTCGGCCAGCACCGTCTCCAGATTGGGAACACCCTCGAACTCACGCGGTGTCGCGCCGGCGGTCGCCTTCGCCCCATACTCGGATGATGCACCCGCCATGAGCTCAACCTCCAGAGACATCGGCTTATCGCCGACGTCCGCGGGTGGTGCAACCGGCATCCGGCTGGGTTCGAGATCGGACACGTCGACCAGATCCTCTGTCTCAGGCGGAAGCGGGGGTGCAGTTTCTGCCAGCGCGGGCTCTTCGAAGACGGCCTCATCCGAATCGACCTCTCGGTCGTCCTCGATCGGCGCCTCGATCGGCAACTCGACCTCCGCTTCCTCTTCAAATACCTGGGCTGCGGGCTCGGGAACGTCGCTCGGAGCGGCACTCCGGGAAGCTCCGAGGTCGAGGTCGATCGCTCGATCGTCCAGGGGTGCTCGCCCCTCCTCGACATCCACCACATCGATTTCTCTCTGGAGCAGCCCCCTGAATTCCTTCAGGAACCGATCGCGCCTCCGCTCCAATTCGCGCAGGGCATCGTTGAGCTGCTCAGCCTGGCGCTCGGTGTCGCGGAGCTTCCTCCTGACCTCGGCGTCCGCCTCGGCCAGGATCCGGCGAGCTTCCGCCTCTGCCTCCTTGAGTGCGTGCTCCGCTTCGCGCTGAGACTGTGTCCGAATATCAGTGCGGAGTTCCTGCGCGGTGACGAGCGCGTCCTGAACCGCCTGCTCGCGACCCGCGTGCGCGGCGACCTGGTCCTGCAGGGTCTGCGCGCGCTCCCGGAGCTGCAGGTTCTCGCGAACCAAACCCTCCAGCCGCTCCGCGACCAGCTCGAGGAACACGTCCACCTCAGGCGGATCATATCCACGCATGACCCTCTTGAAGTCGCCCCGCTTGTTGCGCACATCGAGCGGTGTCAGGTCGATCATGGCTCGCTACCTCGCTCTTTCCCCGAAAAGTGCCGTCCCGATCCGGACCATCGTACTGCCCTCCCGTATCGCGACTTCCAAGTCATTCGTCATGCCCATCGACAACTCCGGACCAACGCGCCCAGAGGTCGCGAGTTCCTCACCGAGCCGCCTGAGCGACCCGAATGCTTCGCCGAGAACGATCTCATCGTCCACGAACGGAGCCATTGTCATCAAACCATTTACACGCAAACCGGGTAGTTCCGCCATCCTCGCGACCTCATCGGTGGCGGAGGCCAGGTCGAAACCTCCCTTCGATTCCTCTCCAGACGTGTTGACCTGAGCGAGAACGGTGGCGGTCCGGCCGTCCTCCATGGCCGCCTTCGACAGTCGTTCTCCCAGCCTCAGCGAGTCGACGGAGTGAATCACATCGGCCACATTAGCAGCTCTCCGTGCCTTCCTGCTTTGCAGATGCCCGATCATGTGCCAGGTCACACCGTCCCGGCCGATGGCCGCGACCTTGCCCTCCAACTCCTCGACGCGGTTCTCGCCCAGGTCGGTCAGTCCCGCTTCGAGCGCCGCTTCCACGGCAGCCAGCGGATGTGATTTCGTTACCGCGACGAGGCGTACGCCATCCGCGGGCCGGCCCGCCGCCGCGGTGGCACGGGCAATCCGCTCCCTCACTGCCGGAAGTGTCTCCAGCAGTCGGGACGCGTAAGTCTCGATGGTCATTCCGGTCATCGTGGTTTCTTCTGTTGCACGTTCGATGACGTGCCATAGAAAAAGGGACCCCGCCGGAGCACCGGCGGGGTCCCTTTCAGGATCCTCTCAGGCTCCGGGCTACCGAACCTGGAAGGTAATCGGGAAGGACACCCACACAGGAACGACCTTGTCCCGGTTCAACGCAGCGCTGAAGCGGTAGACGCCCGCAACGGACAGTGCAGCAGCATCCAGTGCCTGGTGGCCGGAGCTCTGGTCGATCCTGAAATCACCCACAGAACCCTCTTCATCGATGAAGAAGTAGACGCGCACCGTCCCACCGATTCCGGCGTCACGCAGGAGTGGCGGATACTCGCGCTCCATGGCCCGCACGACCTCGGCCCGATTCAGAATCGACGGAGCCACTGTGAACGGCGTGAACGTGGGCGCAGCCGAAAGGTCGGTCTGTGCCTCCTCGGGCGGCGGCGGCAGGTCCTCCACCGGGTTTTCCTCGAAGGTAGTCGGCGCAATCGTGATGTCCTCGTCGATGTCGGCCGAAGCCATCACCGGCGTTGCCGGACGCGTGATCTGCTGCGGCGGCGGCGGAATCTCGATCTCGGGCGGAAGCTCGATCGCCTCCAGCTCCTCGGACGTGAACGAGAAGTCTTCGGCAGTCAGTTCCGGCCAGAAGGCGAACGTGCCGAAATGCGCTACCGTCGCGACGATCATCGAGCCCCAGAACCAAGAGCTGAATGTCCGCTTGAGGCGATCGTTCGCTGTCTCGACGATCTCGATTGCAGGTACGGCTTCGGCTGTCATCGTCTCTCCCTCTGCATGCTCTGCTCGAGCTGTGCCGCGAAGACAACGCGCACAACACCCGCAGAGACTAGTTCCTGCTGGACCAGGTCCATGTACAGGTACGGTACCTCACGATCCCCACGAATGGAGATCACGAGTGCGCGATCAGAATCCGCATAGAGCGGCGCCACGATCGCGGAAACGTCTTCCATCGGAACCGGTTGATCGTTGATGAAGATCTGTCCGTCCCTCTGCATCCATATGTTGAGGATGTTCTTCGTCTTCTCATCGATCTTCTCGGCGGCCTCGGCTTCGGGCCACTCGATGGGTCGATCACGGTCGGCCTGGAAGACCGTGGTGACCATGAAGAAGATCAGGAGAAGGAACGCGATGTCGGCCAATGACGACGTGGGCACCTCGGACGACGTCTTCGACTGTCGCTCGAATCCACCACCTTTCATGCTCATACGTCAGTTCTCCAGGATCTGGAGCGAGATTCGCTCTGCATTGGCGGTATGCAGGGCATCGAGCACGTTCATCATGTGCTCATAAGCCGCATCGGGGTGCGTCTTGACAGCGGCGATGAGGTTCGGGTTCGCCGTCACCTCCTGGCGCCACAGTCCCTCGATCTCCGAAGGCCGCATCTGCTGGATCTGCTGGTTTTCTCCCCGCTTCACCTCGATGATTCCCGAAGGCTGGATGATGAGATGCAGGATGTTCTTCTGGCTGACCTCGGCCGTTTCACCCGGCTCGGGCAGGACGACGGCGAGCCCCTTGTCCTTCGGGAAGGTCGTCGTGACCAGGAAGAAAATCAGCAGAAGGAAAGCGATATCAGCCATCGACGACGTCGGGATCTCGTCGCTGACTTTCGATTTCTTTTTATTCAGAACCGCCATGTCCGCTACGCCTCGCGTTTCTTAAAGGTACTGGTTCCGCGCATTCAAGTTCCGGCTACTCGGCCGGTCCAGCCTCTGCGGAGCTGCTCTTGGTCTCCGCGATCTCGGTCGCCGGCCAACGACTATCCTCACGCTCGAGGATCTCGATCCGACCGTCTTTCTCCAGGTCCCACGCCAGATTCAGAATCTTCTGCGCGCCGTGCTCCATGTCGACGATGAGCTGGTCGATCCGGGTCACGAAGAAGTTGTACGCGATGTTGACGGGCACGGCGATCACGAGACCGGCAGCCGTAGTCAGCAAGGCGACCTTGATTCCACCGGCGACGAGCGTCGGCTCGACGTTGCCGGCCTCTTCGATCGCAGCGAACGCGAGGATCATCCCGGCGACCGTGCCTAGGAAGCCCATGAGCGGCGCGACGTTCGCGATCGTCGCCAGAATCACCAGACCACGCTCGAGGAACCCTAGCTCGATCGTGCCGGTCGTGGCCACTGCGGCCTCCAGTTCGCCTGCGGCGAGGGTCTTGCTCCTGATACGACGCAAGCCCGCCAAGAGGATCGCCGCGGCTGGACCCGGCGTCTCCTGTGCAATCTGGAGCGCTCCTTCCAGGTCACCCGACATGGCCGTCTCTTCGACCTCGCGCAGCACGTTTGCCGTGCCGCGGTGCGCGATGTGGAGTGTGAAAAATTTCGCGATCATCACACCGAACGCGATCATGGAGCACAGAACCAGCGGATACATCATGAATCCGCCGTCTGCAAATAGGGTCAGTAGCCGATACTGGGTGGCCACGAAGACGTCGCTCCTGCTTGCCTGGAATGGGGGCTAGGACCCAAGTCAGGGCCCGGATCTGAAAGGAAAGATCCGCGCAATCTGACGCGGCCTCGTTGAAGTGTCAACGAGTGGATTTCACGCAATTGTACGGCCTTGCACGGGACTCATTACCGGGGCCCCGGCTGTGCGCACGGGATCGGGAGAGGAAGAAACTCCCTGCAGGATCGCGCGAAGACGCTCTGAGCTGGCATCGCGCTCCAGGCGCCCACCCACCGCCAACGAAATCTGGGCTGTCTCCTCGCTCACGACGATGACGATGGCATCGGTCTCTTCGCTGAGGCCCAAAGCCGCTCTGTGACGTGTGCCGAGTGAGCGATCCTTGATGGTCGACTGGGTGAGCGGGAGGATCGCACCTGCGGTTCGGATCTGATCACCGGAGATCAGGACCGCCCCGTCGTGGAGCGGGGAGGTCGGTGTGAAAATCATCGTGAGCATCTCTGCCGAAACACGCGCCTCGATCACGCTACCCGTTTCGGCATACTCGCCAAGCCCGACCTCTTGCTGGATCGCGATAATGGCTCCGTGTCGTGCTCGCGAGAGACGCTCGACCGCCTCGACGATCTCCTCCGCCACGCGACTGCCCTCGAGCCTCTGGAACGCCTTGATCATCCGGCTCTGTCCCAGGCGGGCCAGCGCCGCACGAAGCTCGGGCTGAAAGACGACGAGTACCGCGATCGCGCCGTATTGGAACGCAGCCTCGAGGAGCGTCCTGATGAGGATCAAGTCGAGGAGCCGAGATGCGCCGTACATGAAGGCCAGGAGTACCACCCCGAGCATCATCTGCATCGCGCGCGTGCGCTGCAGCACGAGAAGGAGCCGATAGAGGAGGAACGCGACGACCAGGATCTCGAGCAGACCAGTCCAGCCAGGGCGCAAGAACTGGAGCTGCTCCAAGATTCTCGTCACCTGAGGTTCATCCTCTCTCGCCGGGGGGTTGGGCCTATTCTAAAGTACGGAACGACAGCGGCTTGAGAAGGCCGACGTTCCGAGCTGTCCACAACGAAAAAAGGGGAGCGGTGCCATTCGGCCCCGCCCCCCTCCCTTCATCGGCCTGGAGTATCAGTCCGCGGCGCTCGACTCGGCGCCCTCGACCACCCCCGGAGCGGCTCCCGGCAAGGGACCTTCGCCTCCCAAACCAAAAGCTCGGGGTGCCTTTTCCGAGGGCTGCGCCAGCTTCGGAGTCTCGCCCTGTGGCTCGAGGTCCTCCGGTTCAACGGGCAGCGGCGGGAGTGCTTCGCCACGCTCCAGCATCAAGATGTCTCCGGCACCCAGCGTCTCCCGGTCGAGCAGCGCCTGAGCGATCGACTCGAGCAGATCCCCGTTTTCCTCGACGACCCCGTGCGCGCGCTGGTGCGCCTCGTCGAGGATGCGCTTGATTTCCTGATCGACGATGCGCTGCGTATGCTCGGAAACCGCGCGTCGATTCTGAATCTCGCGACCCAGGAAGATCTCCTGTTCGTTGTCGGCCACCGAGACCAGGCCGATCACATCGCTCATGCCGAACGACGTCACCATCCGGCGCGCCATCGACGTGGCGCGCTCGATATCGTTTCCGGCACCTGTCGTAACGGACTGGGCCCCGAAGGTGATCTCCTCGGCCACGCGCCCGCCGAACAGCATGGCGAGCTGACCCTCCATCCACTCCTTGGTATAGGAATGACGGTCCTCCGCAGGAAGGCTCGCCGTAATCCCGAGAGCCCTTCCGCGGGGAACGATCGTCACTTTGTGAATCGGATCGAGCCCGGGGATCTTGAGACCGAGCACCGCGTGCCCCGCCTCGTGATACGCGGTGAGTTTCCGCTCGTACTCCGTCAAAACCATGCTTCGCCGCTCGGTCCCGAGCATGACCTTGTCCTTGGCATGCTCGAAATCCTTCATCGACACCTTGTCGCCGCTCCGACGCGCGGCGAGCAGAGCGGCCTCGTTGCAGATGTTCTCGAGATCGGCACCGCTCATGCCCGGCGTGCCCCTCGCGATCAACGACAGTTCAACATCTTCGGCAAGCGGCAACTTCTTCGCGTGGACTCTGAGGATGCCTTCCCGGCCCTTCACGTCTGGAGCATCGACGACGACCTGGCGGTCGAAGCGGCCCGGACGCAGGAGCGCCGGGTCCAGCACATCGGGTCTGTTGGTCGCGGCGAGGAGAATGACGCCCTCGTTCGACTCGAAGCCGTCCATTTCGACGAGAAGAGCGTTCAGGGTCTGCTCGCGCTCATCGTGCCCGCCTCCCAGGCCGGCGCCACGGTGTCGCCCGACCGCGTCGATCTCGTCGACGAAGATGATGCACGGGGCGTGAGCCTTGCCCTGCTCGAAGAGGTCGCGGACACGCGAGGCCCCGACACCGACGAACATCTCGACGAAATCCGAGCCCGACATCTGGAAGAACGGGCGGCCTGCCTCTCCGGCCACGGCCCGAGCGAGCAGGGTCTTCCCGGTTCCCGGAGGGCCGACGAGCAGCACACCCTTGGGAAGTCGGCCTCCCAGGCGCGAGAACTTGGCCGGATCCTTGAGGAACTCGATGATCTCCTGGAGCTCCTCCTTGGCCTCGTCCGCACCCGCCACGTCGGCGAACGTCACCTTCGGGGTGTCGGGGGAAATCATCTTCGCCTTGGAGCGCCCGAACTGGAACGCCCGATTCCCACCACCCTGCATGGTGCGGAAGATCCAGATCCAAAACGCGATGAACAGAAGCCACGGCAGAGCGGTGAGCAGGAACGTTCCCCACCCCGCTTCGGGCTGCTTCGCATCGATGATCACGCCGGCGTCCGCCAGCTCCGTCAGCAGTCCATCGGTGACGTCACCGGGGGACCGCGCCTCGAACTCGATGTACTCCTGGCCCTCGATCGTGATGGGGCTTCTGAGCTCCCCTTCGATCTCCTGGTCGCGGAAGGTGACCTTGTGGATTCGTCCTTCATCCAGGTAGTCGGTGAACTCCGAGTAGGTGATCTCGGCCGGTGCGCCTTCCTGACCCCGAACCATCTGGATCATGAATAGCAGCACCAGGGCCATGAGCATCATGAACGCAGCGTTCTTCGAGATGCGTCCCAGGCGCTCATTAGGATCGGGCTTGATCGGATCTTGTGACATCTTGTGTGCTCTAGCGGGCCGAATGGCGTCCGTCGACGCCCTTAAAGGCTCGCAATATAGGGTAAATGACGAAAGTCTTCCGCGTGGTCGAGGCCGTACCCCACGAGGAACTCATTGGGTGCATCGAATCCCACCCAGCGAGGAACGATCTCCGCTGATTCGAGGTGCTTGTGGAGGAGAGTACACACGTCCACCCGCATAGCTCCACGTGCCTCCAGACGAGGAATGAGCTTCTCGAGTGTCGTTCCGCTGTCCACGATGTCCTCGATGAGCAGCACTGCGCGCCCTTCGAACGACGCCGCCGGGTCGTAGAGAAGCTCCACCTCTCCACTCGAATGGGTCTCGTCGCCGTAGCTCGAGGCGATGAGGAAGTCCGTGTGAAGCGGCAACCGGATCTGGCGGACCAGATCGGCCATGAAGACGAACGAGCCCTTCAGGACTCCAACCACGAGCAGACGATCGGCGGGTGTGTATGCTTCCGAGATCTCATCGCCCAACGCACAGACACGCGATTCGATCGCTTCGGCGGTGAATACGACTCGCCCGAGCATGCGGCCCGCCAGCTGTGCCATGTCCACGCCGGTCATCGTCACCCGATCTGGATTTTGAACCACCCGTTGTCCTCCGCTCCTCGCCCACCCTCACCGTCCCCGATATCCGCAGCCCGGGCAACGCCCGGCACCCACAACAGTCGACCCCCTGCGTCGACGAGAACCGGCGTCTGAGCCCTTCGTCCTTCAGGGATACGCGCCTCGAGGAGGATCTTCTTCACTTTCCTACTTCCTCCGGAGAGCCTGATCCGGTCACCTGGCTCGCGACCCCGCACCAGGAGCGGGAATTCGAGGGCTGCAACCGGAAAGACACCTTCGTCGACGCAATCCCCATCGCTCGTCTCTTCCCATGAGACCGATACCGGCCTCCCACCCAAGAGCGCTTCCGCCGCGCCCGTCCCGACTTCCGGGATTTGAATCGGTACGTCGGGTGCCACCGACACACCCGCGATCAGCACGAGTCGATCGAGCTCTCGCCGCAGTTCGAGCCCACCTCCGAGTTCGATGCCGCTGCCGCTACGGGAGGCCGTGATAAACTCCACGGCGAGCCCTCCACGGCGAGCCGAGTTCCGGCCTCCTCCAGCCTCCTTCCCGCGAGTGCGGCCAGGTGACGCACCACCCTCGCTTGGAGCGGCTGAGAGAGCGCGCAGGCCGCATCCCGATTCCACGACAGCCCGAGACGGCTCCCCCCTTCCTCTTCGATCTCGGTCAAGTCGAGCCCGGCAACGATATCGGGGAGAACGGACTCCCACGCCGCCTCGTTTTCCCGCGCGATTCCGGCGAGCCGTACGAGGGAACGTCGCGCTCCCTGAGCCACCTGGGCCTCCGCGAGCGGAAGGAGTGACCTGCGAATGGTGTTGCGGGCGTATCCGAGTGCAGCGTTCGAAGCGTCTTCGCGCCACGATAGGCCCACCGAGTGTGCGTAGGCCTCGAGGTCGTCACGCCAGAATCCGAGCAACGGCCGGATGAGTCCGGGCTCTCGGGCCCCTGGGATTCCAGCCAGACCCTCGATGCCGGTTCCACGGAGGACCCGAAAGAGCACGGTCTCCGCTTGATCGTCCGCATGATGCGCGGTCATCAGCCAGGGGATGTTCTCCTCTGCCCGCACGCGCTCCAGGAACTCGTACCGGGCCTTGCGCGCACCCGCCTCGGACGCCGGCGCGGTCTGAGCCCTGGCAATCGTGAGCGGTACGTCCCACGCGAGACACAGCCCCCGGACCCACTCCGCATCTGCAGCGCTTTCGTCGCGCATCGCATGGTCGAAGTGCGCCACAAACACCTCGCTGGCCCTGTCGGTACCAAATCGCAGCAGGTGCAGGAGCACGCACGAGTCGAGACCACCGGAAAACGCAACCATCACAGGGCCCATCGGCTCGACGCCGACCAGACTGGCGAGCGCCTGGTCGAACCCGGAGCGGAGGTCCGACACCGCGTTCATACCCTGGCGGGACGCAGGATGGGAGGGGGAGGGCGACCGCACACGTCGGTGAGCACTTCGGCGAGGAGGTCGGGTCTGTCGGACTGAACGGCATCGACGCCCAGGGCGAGAAGGCGGCGCATGTCGTCGGGATCATCGACCGTCCAGACGTGGACGGGGATGTTGCGACGTTGCGCCTCGAGGACGAAGCGCCGAGTCACGATCCGAAAGCCCTTCCAGATCTCCGGCACCTGGATCGCGTCGACGGCCGGTGTGTAAGGGCCACCGCCGGGGAGCCAGTGGGACAGCCAGAAGAGCATGCAATGCCTCTTGCTCGCACCCCACGGGCCCGAATAGCCCACCGCCGCCTGACGATTCCTTTCGTGCTGGGCTGTGAGCAGTACCCGGTGCTCCTGCCCGTGTCGGCGGATCACCTCCGCGAGGGGACCTGCTGCCCGGGCCTCTTTCGTTTCAACGTTGAGCCAGGCTCCCGGGCAGGCATCCAACACCTCATCGAAGGTGGGAACCCGGACACCTTTGCCGCGGAAGGAGTGGTCTCCGTCGAGATCGGCAAAGTGATGACCGGCGTCGAGCTGCTGGAGTTCAGCAAGCGTGAAATCGAAGACGGCACCCGATCCGTCCGTCGTGCGGTCGACCGTAGGGTCGTGGATCACGACGACATGACCGTCGCGCGTGAGGCGGACGTCCAACTCGAGCATGTCGGCCCCCCAGTCGCGCACGGCCGACTCGAACGCCGGAAGCGTGTTCTCGGGAGCGAGTTTGGCGCCACCACGGTGCGCCACGAGTACGGGCGCGCCAGCCAGGTAGGTCCGGCCCGGGCGGGGTCGAAGCATCGAGCGCGTCGTCTCCGTTACGACGTCAGGCGGAGGCCTGCGCGGCCTCCACCAGCTCGACGTCCTCTTCGGACATCCCGTGATAGAGGTAGAGCACGCGATCGATGAGGCTGCTGGTCATCTCCACCTCGGCGCGCTTTCGGCTCTCCTCATCGACGTCCGGCCCGTCGAGGTTGTCCTCGAGTTCGACGACCCGGGTCGCCAGAAAAGCCAGGACGTCCCTCACCACCTGTGGCCGTGGGTTCGCCGGCGACAGGGAGTCTGGCATGACTTCCTCGAGGAGAAGCCCACGGACGTACGCGAGCAGCCCGGGAAACGTCAGCTCGGTGATCGCCCCGCCCTCCAAAGCCTCCTCATCGGTGAGGTGCTCCCATTCGAGCTCGTTCCAGTAGAGGTCCTCCGCTTCACCCAGTAGATAGGTGCGCGTCTCCTCGGTCGGCTCGGGCCCGGCGACCGAAGGCTCGCCGAGAGGCCGCCCCAGCGTGCGCTCGATTCTCTCGCGGCGTCCGGTGAGGAGCGTGGTTGCGCGGTCTGTCATCTTCATCCTTCCGAGACTGAGGAAATCGAATGGAACGGCAAGATACGTGGCTCACGCCGCGGGGGGAATCAGCCCGGAGACTGGCCCCTCGGCCGACCGTGGCCGATGTTCGGGCCGAATGAGCACTTGAACCCACGCACTACTCCAGGAGCGGTATCGGAGATGACGCGCCGTTTCGATCCATCCCCCCGTACTTCCCGTCGGCGAGCCCTTTGCTCCGAGGCCGCCGTACTCCTGTTACTCGGCTCGATGTCCGCTCCTCTCGCCGCCCAAGAATCCTGGCTTCTCCGCCCCGACAGGGTGTACGACGGCGAAACCATGCACGAGGGGTGGGTCGTCCTGGTGCGTGGAGAGACGATCGAGGCGGTCGGCTCATCGGTGCCCAGCGCGGGCGCAACCGAGATTCGCTTGCCCGGAACGACGCTCCTGCCGGGTCTCATCGAGGGCCATTCACACCTGCTTCTGCACCCGTACAACGAGACGCCCTGGACCGATCAGGTGCTCCAGGAGTCGCTCGCTGAGAGGGTCGCACGAGCCACTCAGCATGCCCGGGCAACGCTGCTGGCGGGTGTCACCACCGTGCGAGACCTCGGATCGGAGGGCGCGGGGTACGCCGACGTCGGACTGAAGGATGCCATCGAGAAAGGGGTGATTCCGGGTCCGCGAATGCTCGTCGCCGGGCCAGCCATGGTCGCGACCGGAAGCTACAATCCGAAGGGCGCACCTGAACTGGACTTGCCGAAGGGCGCGGAAGAGACGGACGGAGTGGACGACCTGATCAGGGTCACTCGAGACCAGATCGGGCGTGGCGCCGACTGGGTGAAGGTCTACGCCGACTACCGATGGGGTCCAAACGGGGAAGCACGTCCCACGTACACGCAGCGCGAACTCGAACTCGTCGTCGAGGTCACAGAGAGTTCCGGTCGACGGGTCGTCGCGCATGCCGCTACCGCAGAGGGTATGGAGAGAGCCGCAAGGGCGGGCGTTCGAACGATCGATCACGGAGATGGTGGGACGGCCGAGACGTTCGCGCTTCTCGCTGAGCTCGGAGTGGCGTTCTGTCCGACCCTGGCTGCCGGAGATGCGATTTCGCAATACGGCGGGTGGAGGAGGGGTGTCGACCCGGAGCCGAGCCGGATCACCCAGAAGAGAGCCAGCTTTGGGCTCGCCCTGGCGTCCGGCGTCGAGATCTGTTTCGGCGGGGATGTCGGCGTGTATCCTCACGGGGACAACGTGCGCGAGCTGGAGATGATGGTCGAATACGGAATGTCGACCGACGCGGTACTCCACGCGGCCACCGGAGGTAACGCCGAGATCTTCGAGTTGGAGGATCGCGGGCGGGTGGAACCCGGCCGGCTCGCAGACCTGATCGCAGTCGCGGGTGATCCGACGTCCGACATCAGAGCACTTCGGAATGTCGAGTTCGTCATGAAGGGAGGCGAAGTCTACGTGGGTGGGGGCGGCTAGGTCCGGCGCTCACCGATGGTTCAGGCCGCCGCCGCATGGATCGGCGAACGTGTGTCGGGCAAGGTGTGGTGGTATCGCGCGCCGCTCCTGCTCGTCTTCGCGTGGATGCTGAAGGGTTATCTCGACGATCCGATGTACTCGTCGATCTTCGACGGCATCAATCTTGGCTTCCATGAGATGGGGCATGCGGCCTTCATGTGGTTCGGCAACAGGATCCTGACGACCGCTGGCGGCACCATCTTCCAGATCGGGATTCCCGTCGTGGCCGGAGGCTACCTCCTTCACAAGCAAAGGGACCCGTTCGGTGCGGCGGTGTGCGCCTTCTGGCTCGGCACGGCGCTCTTCGGAGCCGGCATCTACGCGGCCGACGCGCGAGCTCAGGCCCTTCCGCTCGTCTCGCCGTTCGGGCCCGTCGACGTCGACAGCCATGACTGGACCGTGATGCTCATGAAGTACGGCAAACTGTCACAGGACGTGCGGATCGGCGGGACGCTCCAGCGAGCGGGGATCTTCTCGATGATCGGGTCATTGGCGCTAAGCGTGTGGGTGCTGAGGATCATGGCCGTGGCCACGGCGAAAGCCGGTGGCACGAGTGCACCCGCCGCGGACCCATCCGAGACGGAACGCTTCAAGGAGTTCCTGGACGGCGACAACTAGCGCTCCGAAGCCTTCGCCCAGCCTCCGGCCCCTCCCCGAAAGAGCCTCAGTCGATCTGCGGAAACGCCTCGGCCATGATGCTCAGACGCTCGAACCGCTCCCGGCACATATCGCGTGTCGCCTCGAGATCGACCTCGTCCTCCCGGAACCGCCTCTGCTTGCTGAAATATTCCGCGGGGTCGGTCCACTCGGGACGCACGTTGACGCGGTAGCGTTTGCCGTCGAACACCTCGAAGAGCTGAAACAACCCGGACGACACAGCCAGGCGGACGAGCGCCACCGAGTCCGCCGGCTCCGACTTCCAGCCCGTCGGGCACGGCGAGTGAATCAACAGGAAGCTCATCCCCTCCGTATCGAAGGCATGCAGCAGCTTACGCCGAAAGTCGGTCGGATGGGCGATGGACAGCGTCGCCGCGTAGGGGATCCCGTGCGCGGCCATGATGCCCATGATGTCCTTCTTCTCCTCACGCTTCCCAGATGGTGTGGTCGTCGTCCGACTGCCGCGAGGGGTCGCCGACGAGCGTTGCCCGCCGGTGTTTCCGTAGATCTCGTTGTCGTAGCAGATGTACACGATGTCCTCGTTCCGCTCGGCCGCGGCCGAGACGGTCGCGAGGCCGATGTCGTAGGTCCCGCCGTCTCCCGCCCAGCAGATGACCTGGCCGCTCTCGTCGTTCATATCTCTCACGGATGCCAGCCCCGACGCGACCGCGGCGGCCGAAGCGAAGGTCGTATTCACCACCGGCACGCCATAGCTGGTCGTCGGAAAGGCCCCCGCGGCCACAGCCCCACAACATGCTGGAATCGCCAGCATGGCGGTGTCTTCAGCGTCTGCGAGGGCACGGCCGAGCATGGTCAGCCCCACGCTCATGCCACAGCCACCACAATTCGTATTCCCGGCGCGAAGGAGACACTCCTCCGTGCAGGGTATGTCCGGGATCGTCTTCAGAACGCCCGCCCCGGTGCGATCCTCCACGGTGGCGCTCACGCGGTCACCTCCTCTCGGATACCGGTCCAGACGGGCTGTCCTGCCTCGACCCGCCCGGCGAGGTCGTCGAGCACACCTTCGATCACCTCTGGCGTCACATCTCCACCTCCGATCCCGACGAGATAGTTCTGAATCACGAGGTCATCCCTGTGTCCCTGGAAGGCGGCTCGGGCGTCCTGCCACCACACACCCCCGATTCCGGCCGCGTAGTCACGGTCCAGGACGCCCACCCGGGTCGCATTGGAGCAGACCGTACGCAACGCTTCTTCGGGGAACGGCCTGAACATCCGCATCTTGACCAGGCCAACCTTCTCGCCGGCGGCCCGCCGACGACGGACGACGTCGAGTGCGGTCGTCGCGATCGTCGCGGACGCGACCAGGATCAGGTCGGCATCTTCGACCTCGAACGTCTCGATCGGTCCTCCTGGGTCTCGCCCGAACACTTCGACGAATCGCGCCCGGCACTCTGCATAGACGTGCAGGATACGAGCCATCGCCTCGTGGGTCTCGTAGCGCATCGACGTCGTCACGTCTGGCCAGATGAGCGCCCCCATCGTCTTGGGGTCGTCGTGCGTGAGACGATGAGGAAGATCGAGTTCCGGCAGATACTCATCGACCTCGTCTTGCTCCGGGAGGTCGGTCTCGCCCTGCGTGTGCGACACGATGAACGCGTCCATGCACACCAGTACGGGCAGAAGAATTCGGTGATCCTCGCCGAGTCGGAACGCAACGAGCGTCAGGTCCGCCACTTCCTGGGCGCTCGACGCATATAGCTGAACCCATGGAAAGTCCCGAAGCATGAGCGTGTCGCCCTGATCGGCCCAGATGTTCCAGGGTGGTCCGAGGGTACGATTCACCGCGACCATGACGACCGGTAGACGATAGAACCCGGCCATCATGATGTTCTCCACCATGTACGCGAGACCGTTGGAGGAACTCGCGGTGAAAGAGCGGGCACCGGCCATCGCGCCGCCGAGCGTCACGCCCATGGCGGAGTGTTCGCTCTCCACGGGAACCACCCTTCCCTTCGTGAACGGAAACGCGGCTACCCGCTCCACGATCTCCGTCTGCGGCGTGATCGGGTAGATGCCGCTCACGGCACCTTTCGCCTTCCGGTTCGCCTCGCCGGCCACCGCCAGCGCGTAGCCCGCGGCATGATTTCCGGTTACGACTTGCACTGGCATCGCGGGCTCCTAGAGGTGGCTCATGAAGACGACGTTTCGCGGACACTCGGTGACGCAGATCCCGCAGCCCTTGCAGTAGGCGTAGTCGAAGACGAGGTCGTGCCCGACTCGTTTGAGGACGCCCTCGGGGCAGTACGTCGTGCACAGGTCGCACTCGTTGCAGACTCCGCACGAAAGACAGCGAACGGCCTCGGCCGTCTCGTCGAGCCCCTGATGGATCTCGTCGAACGTGGTGTGACGTCGCTCCATGTCGATCGCGTGCCCGGAGGTCGGGGCGTGCCGCTCGAAGAGGTGCAGTCTGAGCGCGTCTGAGCGGATGACCTCGTCACGCCACTCGTCGACGTCCGATCGGACCCGGGTGACTTCACCGGTTTCCACGACCTCCCCAGTGAGCGTCCGGTGGATATGGAGCGCCGCGCGGCGGCCGCTCCCGATGGCACCGGCGACCGTTCCATCGTTTGTCGCAAGGTCGCCGACGGCGTAGAGAGGGGTCTCGAGCAGCCCGAGAAGCGCGTCGCCCTCCCTGACCTCCGTTCCCTCCGGGAAGACCGAGACGTCGGGAGATTGGCCCAGAGCCAGGATCACTCGGGTACAGGGGATGTCGAAGTCGGAATCAGGAACCGCGACAGGCCGACGTCTGCCCGTCGAATCGGGCTCCCCCAATTCCATCCGCCTACACAGGAGTCCATGACCCGCGGAGTCCCCGTCGGCCTGAGGAACGGCTTCGAGCGCGATCGGCTGTGTGAGGAAGTCGATGAGCACACCCTCTTCAAGGGCCTCATCGATCTCTTCGGCGATCGCCGGCATCTGCTCACGTGTGCGGCGATACACGACGCGAACCGACGCGGCTCCCAATCGGAGCGCTGAGCGTGCGGCGTCCATGGCGGTATTGCCACCACCCACGACGACCACGTCGTCACCATCGACGACGGCCGCATCGGACTTCACCTGTTCGAGGAAGTCGATGCCCTGGACGACGATATCGCTCCCGCCGACCCCGAGGTTCAGACTCCGGAGCTCCTGCAGCCCGGTCGCGACCAGGACCGCATCGTGATTCCTCGCGAGATCGACCAGCCTCGTACGGTCGACTCGGGCGTTCGTCACCACTTCGACCCCGAGATCGAGGACGCGATCGATTTCACGATCCAGCGCATCCGGGGGGAGCCTGAAGTCCGGAATCCCCGTGCGCAGGAGGCCACCCACCTCGGTGCCCGACTCATACACCGTGGTGCCGTAGCCCTGCAATCCGAGGTGATAAGCGGCCGTCAGCCCCGCTGGCCCCGACCCGACGATCGCGACTCGTGCCTCACGTCGGACCGAAGGGACCATCTTCACATCCCCGTGATCGCCCGCGTACCGTTCCAGCTGCCTGACGTTTACCGCACCGTCGAGCTGCTTTCGATTGCACTCGGCCATGCACGGAGCCGGGCAAACGCGCCCACAGACCGACGGGAAGGGCGATGTCCGCAACAGTATCTCCAACGCGTCGTCGACCCGGTCTTCGGCCAGTGCGAACAGAAATCCCTGCACGTCGTTGCCGGCGGGGCAGACGTGATTGCATGGGGGCACGTGCTGCTGTCGCCTGGGGTGTTCAGAAGCCCACTGTCCGGTGCGAATCTCCGGAGGCGCTCCACCCGCACCCTCGAGGAAACTCGGCATGCGTCCAACCGTCTGAGGGCGGGGAGTTCCGTTGCCGCCAGGCGTGGCGATCCCCTTACGTTCGAGCATCTCGATGGCTTCGTATGCGTCCCGCGCCGCACCCAGGTTGCCCCCCGTGAAACCAAGGTGCTCGATGGACGCGAGCATCTCATCGAGCGGGAAATCGAGCATGCGAGCGACGCCCCCGGCCAGTGCCGTGTTCACGATCGGGACGCTCCTCGTGCCCAAGCCGTGCCCGCGGGCGATCGCGGTCGCATCCAAGACCGCGATGCTGTGGTCGGCGAACCTCTCTGCGAAATCGCCGAGCGGGCCCGGAGCGTTCAACAGGATCCATCCGCCGGGCTCGAGCCCCCCGACGATATCGGGGCCGACGAGGGTAGGATCGAGCACCACGATGTGGTCGGGCTCGTAGATCAGGTTGCGATTCGTGATCGGAGCGTCGTCGAACCGGCAGAACGCCTGTACAGGAGCTCCCGAGCGCTCGGCGGCGTAGAGACCGAACGCCTGAACCGACTGGCCCTGGAGAAAGCGGGACGTGGCGATGAGCTTGGCCAGGGTTACGCCACCCTGCCCCCCTCGTCCGTGGATCCGGATCTCGAGCATACAGTCCCTCCCGTCGGGCAGGAGGGTCGGCCGCCGGAGCGGCCGGGCAGGAGCCCGGGATTCAAGCCAAAGGCTACCCTTGAAAGATGGCGGCTGGGGGGACTCAGGGGAACGGTCGGACACGCCATTTGCCACCCGCTGTCACGACGGCACCTCTTCACTCGTTCACTTGCAGAAGCGACCCCTCGACCGGGATTCGTGTAGAACAGCATTCGTGGAATGAGGTTGGGAATCCGTTGACCGGGCTCCCGACCGTGGTGCCTTTTCGATCCTAGCTCAGGCCGTGGACACGTGGATTTCGACGCGACCTTCGACGAGCAATACCCGGACCTTGTCCGGTACTGCCATCGACTGACGGGCGACCTCGATGTGGCTGAGGACATGGCCCAGGAGAGCCTCGTGCGGCTCTTCGGCCTCGGTACGCATGTGGATTCGGGAGGGATACGCGCCTGGTTGTTCACCACGGCGACACATCTGGTGCGAGATCGATATCGGGTGGATCGGAATCGGCGCCGGCTTCTCGCAGCGAACCCGGTTACACCGGAAGAGTCACCGTCGCCGGAACGAGTATTGGAACGCCTCGAGGACCGAGCGCTGGCGCGGACTGCGCTGGACGCCCTTTCCCAAAGAGATCGGGAGATTCTGTTGATGCGGTATTCCGGATTCAGCTATAGAGAGATCGCAGCAGCAGTCGACGTCTCGGCCACTTCGGTCGGTACCCTGCTCGCACGGGCGGAACGTCGGTTCGAACAGGCCGTAGAGGCCACCGGGGAGGCCGCATGATCCATCTCGATGAAGGCGCCATTCTGATGGCACGCGACGGCGCGCTCGTGTCCGCGGACGCGGAGCTCCACCTGCGCGACTGCCCAGAGTGCACCGACCGCCTCGTTCTGGCTCGCCAGCGGTCGGATAGGGTCTCGCAGCTGTTGGGAGCACTGGACATACAGGTGGACGTGGCGGCGGCCAAGGCACGAGCGCGGGCGTCGATGGATCGTGACGCGACTCGCGCAACGCGGATCCTCAGCGTTCGACACCTGAGCCGTGCCGCAGCCCTACTCCTCCTGGCCGCAGGTGCCGCGTATGCAGTACCGGGCTCACCCTTCCGGCAGTGGGTGGAATCCACGACGCAGTCGTCCACGATCGGCACGACGATTGTCACTCCAGATGCGCAGGAATTCAGGACCGGTATCGACGTCCCGGTGGTCGACGGCCGCATCCGGATAGCCCTGAACTCGGTCGGAGAGGGAGCTCATGTCGAGGTCGTCTGGATCGCCGATGCCGTCGCGCGCATTTCAGGAAGCGAGGGCTCGACCTATTCGGTGTCTCGGGGCGTAGCCGAGGCCGACGTGAGGGGAAGCCGTGTCCGCCTGGCACTGCCACGCAACGCCGCGGCGATCACGGTTGAGGTCAACGGACGAGTGATCCTGCGGCAATCAGAGTCGGGGCTGGACGTTCTCGGTGAGGTCGTCGACCAAAGCGACGACCGGATTGTCTTCTCCGTCACCTCTGGATGACGTGAACTCGATGATGCTCTCGCGACGGAGACCGCAAGTTGCTCGCCGTTCACTAGCCCGGATTGCGGTCGCTCTCGCGCTTGTCTCGTGGGCGGGGGTCCCCTCGGTCGCCCACGCACAGCTGCCGACGGACTCGACCGCCGTGCTCTCTGGTACGGTCCGAGGGCGCTTCCTCGACGGGATCCGCCCCCTGGCGAATGCGATCGTGGAAGTCGTTACGCCAAGAGGAGTTCTGCGCGCCTCTGTCGATACAGAGGGTCACTACATCGTCCGTGGCATTCCGTTGGGAGCAGTTCAGGTACGCGCTACACACGTGGGGTACGAGTCCGTGTCGATCGCTGTGCGGATGCCCACGTCGGAAGAGGTACGGGTCGATCTGGAGCTTACCGCCCGACCGCTGCGATTGTCGGGCGTTCGTGTCTCGGCCCAGCCCGTTTCCGTCCAGCCGGCCGACACGGCCGACCCATCGATCGGGCCCATCTCCGATCCGGAGTTCGAGGTGCGCGTGCTCGAGATCTCACCTTCGATCGGCGAAGCCGGTGTCCTTTCTGCGGTCCAGTCTTTGCCGGGCAACGACCCCGCCGACCCGAGCGACGTGCTCTTCATGCGGGGCAGTACCACCGACCTCAAACTCGTCCTCCTCGACGGTGCACCGGTCTTCACACCGTTTCACGTCGCGGGACTCATGTTGAGCTTCGAGCCTACGGTGCTGGGCCGCGCAGACCTGCACGTCGGGGGGGCGCCGGCGCGTTACGACGGCGGATTGAGCCATATCCTCGACCTGACGACCCGGTCTGCCCGACGGGACCGGCTCCGCATCTCGGGGGCGGTAGACCTCCTTTCCGCATCGACCGCGGCGGAGATCCCGCTCTCGTCGAAGGCAGGCGCGATCGTCTCCGCTCGGAGTCTCCACGACCTCGGGGAAGCTCCGCTCGGTGGGGAGCGTCCGTACGGTTATGGGGACGTCCTGGTCTCGGTGGAGGCGGAGCCGAAGTCGGAGCATTCGATCCGAACGACTGGATTCTGGAACGAGGAGTCGGTTCGTCTGGACTTCGATGGTCGACCCTCAGACGCGGTCTGGAGTAACCGGGCCGGCTCGCTGACCTACCGTGCTCCGATCGGGTCGGCCACGATGCAGTTCACCGCGGGTGCCAGCCAATACACGGGGAACCTGCCTCTCCAGCCGACTGCACGTCCGAATGAGCCCGCCCCTGCCGGACTCCTGGCCTCGGCCGAGAACGACCGCCTGCGGCTCGTAGCCGAAGGCACATGGGGACCGGCAGCTGCACGCCGCCGCGCCGGCCTTTCCTTCGAGGACGTTCGAGCCCGGTTCACGGCGGAAAGCCTGGCCACCGGCGCCCGATCCGGCAGCGCGGGATCCACCTCGGTGATCGGGGCCTTCGGTGACTTTACGCGTCCGCTTTCCTCAGGAGTCACGCTCCGGGCCGGGCTCCGGTCCGACCTGTATTCGGGGCACGGCCTGCGACTCTCGCCACGCGCGGCGGTCTTCTGGGAAGTGGGCCCGGAGGTCCTGCTGTCGATCGCCGCCGGGCGTTATCACCAGGTGACCAGAACCCCCGACAGCCACGTCGACGAAACGATCTCTGCCGCCGTGGCGAACGGGGCTGTGGGTCTCGGAGAGCTTCTGCCGGTCGCGAGCGCCGACCACGTCGTGCTCTCGCTGGCCCAACGAATCGGGACGTCAGCGACGCTCGGGCTCGACGGCTTCTGGAAGAAGTATGAAGGCCTGTACGGAATCGCGAGCCCCTCGGTTCGCAGCTCCGGAATCGACCTCCGGGTCTTGAGCTCGGGCCAGGCCGGCACCTTCTGGCTCGGATACGGCCTCTCGTGGTTCTGGTCCCCTGTCGATCTCTCGGGCCGATCGGCCGACTTCGCGGGACGACACCTTCTCAGCGCTGGTGTCTCCGGGCGGCTCCGGGGACGATGGAGCGGCGAGGCCCGCGTCGCCTATGGGGCGGGTCTCCCGTCGACGAGCATTCCCTTCGGGTCCCCCCAAGACGAGTCCCCGATTTCGAATGAACCCGCGTCAACCGACGCGGTCGCCGACCCGTTCGTGCCGGGCCTGGACGAGTCATTCCTGCGGATCGACCTGGAGATCCACGCACTCTTCGAGCCCTCGTGGTCTGGACACACCTGGCGCGTACGGCCCTACCTGAGAGTGCTGAACGCGCTCGACCGACGTGACGCACTTTTCTACACGTATCAGCCGTGGCGATCCGACACGGTGACCCCGCTGGCAGAGCGTCCGCTCCTCCCCGTCCTGGGTGTCTCGTTCTCCTTCTGAGGTGACTGCGGAGGGCGACGTCACATGCCTCCCGGCCCACTCGTTCTAAGGCTGAATAGACCGAGGCACCCAGGAGGCATCATGCATCACCGGATACAAGCGCTTGTTGCCGTACTCATCCTCTTCCTTCCGCTGTCGACCCGCGAGGCCGACGCGCAGCTCATCCCGATCCGAACCGTCCCCGTCGCTTCGGGCGACCAGTTTCGGCTCCTCCCATCGTCGAGGATGGGTATGGGTGGTGTCCGTTTCGCCGTCGACGACACGCTCGCCGACCCCTGGACGAACCCGGCTCTCGGCGCCTTCACGCGCATAGGCATGTTCATCGGATCGCCCACCTTCTACTCGATTTCGGATCAGGGCGGCGGCGGCAAGTCCTTCCCGGTGGGAGGCGTGTTCACCACGGGCCGGTGGTTCGGCGGCGCTTCGGTCGCGCTCCAGCAAATCGAGAATCCGGGTTTCGGAGGAGGGTTCTTCATTGCCGAGCCCGTGATCGACTTCTGCTGTCCGCCGCCACCCGGCGGAACGTTGAGCGAAACCTTCGGCCGGAACCTCTACGCTTCAGGGTTCGTGGGCCGACGGCTGGGCGAGGGACCGTGGTCCGTGGGTGTCGGGATCTCGACCTCCGCCTTGAACGCGATGGACGGCGTGGACCTCCTCTACGCCGGCGCCGACCGGATCGATCAGGAAGGCTCCATCACCGACATGCGGATCGGCCTCTCTCGGACGGGGGTACGGGACCAGTTCTCTCTCCTGGCGGTCCACAACCGTGTGTCGATGACGCACGACGTGAGGTTCACGGAGTGGCGCTGGAACGACTCGCTGGCCGTCGGAGAGATCCTGACACGGGTGGACCAGAACCAGGACCAGACGCGGACCTGGGCCGGCCACGCTACATGGTCCAGGGCACTCATGACGCCAGGGTGGAGGATCGGCGCGTCGGCGACTGTCAACCACAAGTCGCATCCCAAGATCCCCAACTACACGCTCCAGAACATCCCCAGAGACCCCGGCACGACGTGGGCATACGAGGTCGGGTTCGGATTCGCGATGTCCGAGGCCGCGACTACCCTCGCGCTCGACGTCGCGCTCCAGCCGATTTGGAGCACCACGTGGCAGGAGGCGAATCTCGACGACGTCACCGAATCTGACGGACGCCTCGCCGTCGGAGACCGCTCGATCGAGAACGACTTCTTCTTCACGAACGTCATGATCCGTAGCGGCCTGTCCCACCGCATCGATCCCGTGGAGTTGCAGATGGGTGTCGAGATCCGCTCCTACGACTACCAGCTCGATCAGGTCAATCGCGTGGATCTCACGTTCCGTGATCAAAGCGAATCCTGGGTCGAATGGACCCCGACCTTCGGGGCCGTCTTCAGCTTCGAAGCACTCGACCTCCGGTACGCCCTCCGCTCGACCACCGGCACGGGCCGTCCGGGCGTCGACACGCGGTTTGGGATGGACATGGCCGTGGCGGAATCCGACTTCATACTCGCACCAGAGGGGCCGTTGACCCTTCGCGGCGCGCGGGTCGTGACCCACCAGATCTCCGTGGCCGTGCCCGTGCGGTGACGCACAGGAAGCGAGGGCGGCACAGGCCCGAAACGCCTGTGCCGCCTGAGCTTTGGAGTGCCCTCCCTCAGTTGCCACCCTCAATCGCGGGGCCGTCCGGCAAGGCTACCGATCCATGGACGCGCAAACCGCGTATACGGAAATGGACCCGACTGATCGTGGAGCACACGGAGTCCACTCGGTGGCGTCTCAACGGATTCCATCCGTCCAAACTGAGGCAAAGACTGCGCCGACGCCCACCGACGCCAGAGAGTGGCTCTCGCGAGCCCCCTCCTGTACTAGAAGGGCCCCAAGGCCCCGCCCATCGGTCCTTACCGAGCCACGACAGCGATAAGTCGAGTGGCAACGAAGGGCCCATTTCCGCGGACCGGGGTCACCCCCGCCCGTCGCCAGCCGTCAGGCTATCGCCTGGATCTTCGAAGTGAGGTGGGCAAATCGGTGGACGAGTCATCCGTAGCGGCCCCTAGAAAAAAAGACGACACAAGCGCAAACGCCTGTGCCGCCTTGCTTCCCTCAGTGCCGGAGGAGGGACTTGAACCCCCGACACGCGGATTATGATTCCGCTGCTCTGACCAACTGAGCTACTCCGGCAGGGGCGAAAAAGCTCATCCGGCCCCGCTGCGATGTCAACCGCGCCGTCGCGCGCCTCGACCCCGATCGAACGAGACGATCACCCCCCGCATGAAGCACATGGCCGCGATGGACGTATCTTTATGTACCTGTCCAATTTTCGCGGAGGCACGGATGGACCTGGGCATCATTCTGGTTCCGGCGATCGCGCTGGCAGCGGGCACGATTCTCACGAGCGTGCGGGTCATGTTCGAGTACGAGAGAGGCGTCATCTTCCGGCTCGGCAAGCTCACACGGGCGAAAGGGCCCGGACTCATCTTCCTGGTTCCCTTCGGGATCGACCGGCTGAAGAAGATGGACCTCAGAATCGTGGCGCTCGACATCGCGCCCCAGGACACGATTACCAAGGACAACGTCAGCGTCCGCGTGAACGCCGTCGTCTATTTCAGGGTAGCCGATCCGACCAAGGCCGTCATCGAGATCGAGGACTACTACTTCGCCACGAGTCAGTTGGCGCAGACCACGCTACGGTCCGTGATCGGACAGTCAGAACTCGACGAACTCCTCGCGGAACGCGAACGCATCAACGAGGTCGTTCGGGTGATCATCGACGAAGGGACGGACCCGTGGGGAATCGAGGTTACGGGCGTAGAGATCAAGGACATCGACCTGCCGCAAGAGATGAAGCGGGCGATGGCGAAGCAGGCGGAGGCCGAGCGGGAGCGGCGGGCCAAGGTCATCAACGCCGAAGGCGAGTATCAAGCCTCGACGAAGCTCGTCGCCGCGGCGGAGATCATTCAGCAGTTCCCGGGAGCCATGCAGCTCCGCTTCCTCCAGACCGTCGCAGAGGTCGCGGTCGAGAACAACTCGACCACGCTCTTCCCCATCCCGATCGATCTCTTCTCACCGTTCATCAAGGAAACTCAGGTCGTTTCTCCCGAGGCCCGGGCGAGAGCGCTCGAGGCCGCGACGGAAGCCATGATCTCCGCGCTTCCGGACGGCGGTGATCGATCGGCGATCGAAGGAGTCGCGAAGACGGTGATCGGGGCCATCGGGAGCGCGCAGAAGTCGCCTGAGCCAGTTCCGCTGGAAGACGGCGACGGCGACGAGGAATAGCCTCCTCGGGCGGCACGCGGCTCTAGCGCGCGGGCACCTTCATGGTATCGGTGCTCCCCGTCTCGCCCTCTGCGAATCGATAGAGGGTTTCACCCTCACGGATCATTCCGTATTCCTCGCGCGCGATCCGTTCGATGGTGACCGGATCGGACTGCAGGGAGTCGGTCCAGGCCCGCAGCGAGTCGATCTCCTGACGTAACTGCAGGAGATCGACTCGCTCGGATTCGACGGATGCTCGCGCCGCACGCAACTCGAAGACCGAGTACTCTCCGCCGAATACGGCGTAGTACACCGCCACGAGAAGGAGTCCTGGTACGACCGCACGCTTGAGCTTTCCGGTCACTGGATAGTCCTCAACTGGTCCAAAGGCCCTTCCCCGGATATCGCGCAGCCGCACCAAGCTGCTCCTCGATCCTGAGCAGCTGATTGTACTTTGCGACCCGGTCCGTGCGGCTGGCACTCCCCGTCTTGATCTGCCCGGCTCCGGTAGCCACCGCCAGATCCGCGATCAACGTGTCCTCCGTCTCGCCCGACCTGTGTGAGATGACGTTCCGGTACCCGGCCTCGCGGGCCATCCGCATCGTCTCGAAGGTCTCCGTGAGTGTGCCGATCTGATTCACCTTGATGAGAATCGCGTTGGCCGCACCGTCACGGATTCCCTGATCGAGACGATCTTCGTTCGTGACGAAGATGTCATCACCGACGATCTGCACCTGGTCGCCGAGCGCCTCCGTGATCGCTTTCCATCCATGCCAGTCATTCTCGTCGAGCGGATCTTCAAGAGAGCTGATGGGATACTGTGCAACCCAATCCCTCCAAAATTCAACCATTCCCGCAGCGTCCCTCCGCTCACCCCCCGACCAATGGAAGACGTATTCACCGTCTTCGTAGAACTCACTCGCCGCTGCGTCGAGCGTGATCACCACATCTTCACCCGGGCGGTACCCGGCCTTTTCGATCGCCCGGAGCACGACCTCGACCGCTTCTTCGTTGCTCGCGAGATCAGGCGCGAAGCCCCCCTCATCGCCCACGGCCGTGTTCTTGCCCTGGTCTGACAGAACTTTCTTGAGATGGTGGAAGATCTCGACGCCCATCCTCAGGCCCTCGGAGAACGTCTCTGCGCCGACCGGCATCACCATGAACTCCTGGATGTCGACGTTGTTCGGTGCGTGAGCACCGCCGTTGAGGATGTTCATCATGGGGACCGGGAGCAGGTCCGCATTGCCGCTCGAGGCGAGGTAGCGCCAAAGCGGCATATGGTTCTCGGTCGCCGCCGCACGCGCCGCCGCCATCGAAACCGCCAGGATCGAATTCGCGCCGAGGTTCCGCTTATTCGGCGTCCCATCGAGCTCGATCATCGTCCGATCGATATCGAGCTGCTCCTTCGCCTCGAATCCCCGAATCGCGTCGGCGATCTTGGTGTTGATATTCGAAACCGCGCCCAAGACGCCTTTGCCGAGAAACCGGTCCCGATCACCGTCGCGCAGCTCCACCGCCTCGTGTGCACCCGTGGAAGCTCCCGAAGGCACCGCTGCTCTGCCCCGTATACCCGTCTCGAGCGTGACCTCCGCCTCTACCGTGGGATTCCCTCGGGAATCGAGGATCTCCCTTCCTCTCACGTCGACGATGGCCGACATGTCGCCTCCTCTGTTCGTATGGTTATCGAGCGACTTCCGCCTGAAGCTGTAACAGAGCTTCGCGCGCGCGCTCGGTCAGTTCGCTGCGACTTTCGAGGGTCAGGCCCTCGACACTGATCGGCTCCCCGAAGCGAACCGTGATCTTCCCGGGTCGGACGAGTAACGAGCCTTTCTTCATGACCTCTCGCGATCCGACGATCGCCGCCGGTACGATGTCCACACCCGTCTGGAGGCCAAGAACGAACGCTCCTTTCTTGAACGGTTGAAG
>JBDGVT010000083.1:0-13150 GCA_039585495.1 Gemmatimonadota bacterium
GTATGCGGTCTACCACGGCCCGGAAGGCATTCGCCGGATCGCGGAGCGGGTTCGTGACCTCACGGGTGTTCTGGCCGGCGGGTTGGGGCTGCTCGGCCATGAACTCCTGAGCGACGTGTTCTTCGACACGATCCGAGTTCGACCGGACGGTGACGCGGGCGAGATTCTCTCGGCGGCGCTGAAGCGTGGAATCAACCTGCGCGACTTCGGCGACGGCACGATCGGGATCGCGCTGGACGAGGTGACGCGCCCCGAGGACGTCGACGATCTGTTCGTGGCGTTCAACGGTGGGGCCGCCCCGGATTTCACTTCGCGGTCACTCGCTGCGGATGGTGGTGCACCCGTGCTCCCGAGCTGGGCGGCCCGCACTTCGGCATATCTCGAGCATCCGGTATTCAACAGCTACCACTCCGAGACGGAGATGCTGCGGTACCTGCACATGCTGGAATCTCGATCTCGAGATCTCTCGCTCAACACGAGCATGATTCCGCTCGGATCGTGCACGATGAAGTTGAACGCTACGAGCCAGATGGCTGGAGTGACCTGGCCGGAGATCGGAAAGCTGCACCCGTTTGCCCCGGCCGATCAGGCGCGTGGCTATGAGGTGATCTTCGACGAGCTGGGTCGATGGCTCGCGGAGATCAGCGGGCTCAAGGAGACGTCACTGCAGCCGAACTCCGGCGCGCAGGGCGAGTACTCGGGCCTGCTGGTGATTCGGGCGTACCACGAAGATCGTGGCGACCACCATCGCAACGTCTGCCTGATTCCGGCCTCGGCACATGGGACGAACCCTGCGAGCGCCGTGATGGCCGGGATGAAGGTCGTCGTCGTGAAGAGCAGTGATGATGGCACGATCGATATGGACGACCTGCGTGCGAAGGCAGAGGAGCACGCGGAGAACCTCGCCGCCTTCATGGTCACGTACCCATCGACGCACGGTGTATTCGAAGAGGGGATCGTGGATGCGTGCAGGATCGTGCACGAGAACGGCGGCATGGTCTATCTCGACGGGGCCAACCTGAACGCCCAGGTCGGGCTCGCTCGGCCGGGCGACTACGGTGCCGACGTCTGCCATATCAATCTGCACAAGACGTTCGCGATCCCGCATGGCGGCGGTGGACCAGGGATGGGCCCGATTTGCGTGAACGCGAAGCTCGCGCCGTACCTCCCGGGCCATCCCATGCATGCGGTGGGCGGAGACAAGGCGATCAGCGCGGTCTCTGCCGCACCGTGGGGGAGTGCCAGCATCCTCGTCATTTCCTGGGCGTACATCGCGATGCTGGGGCGGAAGGGCGTTCGCCGCGCGTCCGAATTCGCGATCCTGAACGCCAACTACATGGCCAAGAGGCTCGAGAAGCACTTCGAGATCCTCTATAGAGGAGAGGCTGGCCTCGTGGCGCACGAGTTCATCGTGGACCTGCGCCCGCTCAAGAAGGCGTCGGGGATCACGGAAATGGACGTCGCCAAGCGCCTGATCGACTATGGCTTCCACGCTCCGACCGTGTCGTTCCCGGTGATCGGCACCCTCATGATCGAGCCGACCGAGTCAGAACCGAAGGCCGAACTCGACCGTCTCTGTGATGCGCTCATCTCGATCCGGGCCGAGATCGAACAGGTCGAACTCGGCATCGCGGACGCGGAGGACAACGCGTTGAAGAACTCTCCGCATACGGCCGCGATGGTGACGGCCGACGAGTGGGAGCATTCATACTCGCGGTCCCAGGCGGGATATCCGGCGCCCTGGACGCGGGAGATGAAGTTCTGGCCTGTGGTGCGGCGGGTGGACAATGCGTACGGGGACCGGAATCTGGTGTGTGCCTGTCCGCCGATCGAGGATTATGTGGGGGTTGGGGAGGGGTAGGGCCTTCCCCAACCGCCTTGCCTCCCCCCCCACCCCCCGATTCCATTCAGGTAGCCCTGTCCAACTGACTGGAATCACCCCCGAGGCATCATGGCTACCCTGACTTTCCACGGACACGCCACCTTCTCGATCGAGACGGACGACGGCACCCATCTCGTCATCGATCCGTTCTTCACCGACAACCCGATGTTCGAGGGTTCGGTCGACGACATCGAGGCCGATTTCATCCTCCTGACGCACGGCCATTACGACCACGTGGCCGATGTGATCCCGCTCGCGGAGCGCACGGGGGCTACGGTGATCGCATCCTTCGAGATCGCGACCTTCCTCGAGAATCAGGGTCTGTCGGCCAGTCCGCAGCACATCGGTGGCGGCGTGCAGTACCCGTTCGGATACGTGAAGATGACTGCGGCCCTGCACGGCGGCATGGTCGCGCTGCCGGGCGCGGAGGCCTTCACCACGCTACCTGCCGGGCTGTTGATCAACCTGAACAGTGGGCAGCGCTTCCATCACGCAGGTGACACGGCTCTGCTCACCGATATGCAGCTTTTGAAGGGCAAGGTGGACGTCGCTGTGCTCCCGATCGGGGATCGCTTCACGATGGGGCCGGAGGACGCGGTGACCGCGGTGGACTTCATCGAGCCGAAGGTGGTCATTCCGTGCCACTATGACACCTGGCCCCCGATCGAGCAGGACGGTGCGGCCTTCGCTGCGGCGGTCGGCGATCGGGCGCAGGTGGAAGTGATGACACCGGGCTCGACGTTCGAGTTCTGATTTGACTTCCGCCGCGACCGAGGGTCGCGTGCGTCGGCGCTCCGACACGAAGTCGCTGACGTGGCGAGTGCTTCGCGACGGTCCGACTCCGGGCGCTCGCAACATGGCGCTGGATCACGCGCTCGCCGTGGGCGTCGGGGATGGGGAGGCAGTGCTCCGCCTTTACTCGTGGACCCGCCCCACGGTTTCGTTCGGGAGAAACGAGCCCTCATCGGGGCTGTATTCGATTCCAGAGGCCGAACAACTCGGCATCGACTACGTCCGCCGACCCACCGGGGGCCGTGCGGTTCTGCACGACGGGGAGGTCACGTACCTCGTAGCTGCCCCGGCACGGGAAATGGGTGGAGTCCGCGCAGCCTACACGGCAATCAACGAGGCGTTATCAGAAGCATTGCGTTCTTTGGGTGCCGAAGTCGGTATTTCCGCCGGTGGAGCGACTCTGGCGCCGGACGCGGGTCCTTGTTTCCAGAGTCCGGCAGCGGGCGAGGTCGTGACAGGGGAAAGGAAACTCGTGGGAAGTGCACAGGCTCGTATCGGCAGGACACTACTGCAGCACGGCTCGATCATTCTGGATGGGGACCAGTCTCGGCTGGGCCTCCTCCACTCCGGTGCGGGCGAGGTTCCTGCGCCAGCGACCCTGCGCGACCTGATCGGAGACGTCGCTGCGGGGGACGTAAGTGCTGCCGTCGTCACACAGATGGCTGCCCGCTTCGGTGGCGATTGGACGGAGTCGGAGTACTCGTTGGTTGAGCGGACTGAAGCGGACCGGCTCGAGGCCGAACGGTACGCCAGGGAAGAGTGGACATGGAGACGATAGGACGACGGGGACCGGGCGTGACCCGCACTGGGACGCTGGCAGCTGCGTTACTGGTCGGCGCCTGTGGCGGTGAGGAAACCGCACTCACCTCTTCCGATCCCTTCTGTCAGCAGGTCGTCCCGGCCGTCGCTGCCTTCATGGCCGAGGCGGCGGCCGCCAATCGGACGGCAGACGACCCACGCTACGGCGGCACGGTCGTTATGGCCGGCGCGAACGACCCTTCGGGCGGGATGAACGTCGCGGTCGTGGGTGACATCATCGCCGGGCAGCATCATCAGTTCGTCAACCTGATGACGCTCATCGACTACGACGAGAACCTGCAGCCTCGACCCTACCTCGCCGAGTCGTGGGAGATCGCGGAGGACAACACCTCGATCACCTTCCATCTGCGTCAGGACGTCCGTTGGCACGACGGGGAAGTGACGGACGCCCACGACGTCGCCTTCACCTACGAGACGGTGACGAATCCGGAGACGGGATATCCCAACGCGGCGTTCTGGGATCATTACGTCAAGGGGCCGGAGGGAGTGGAAGTCCTCGACGACTACACGGTGCGGATCAGGTTGAGGCCTCACAGCCAGTTCATGGATCCGTTCCGCGCGCTCGGAATTCTGCCGGAGCACCTCCTCGGTGACGTTCCTGTGACCGAGCTCGCGACGCATCCGTTCGGGACCCAGTGCCCGGTCGGCAACGGACCGTTCGTCTTTTCCTCTTACGCTCCACTGGATCGCTGGGTTTTCGATGCGAATCCGGCCTTCCCCGCGGGCCTGGGGGGGCGGCCGTTCGTCGATCGATACGTGTTCAGGATCATCCCCGAGCAAACGACGCTTCTGACCGAGTTTCTGACGGGAGGCGTGGACGTCTACTACAAGGTTCCTCCGGATCAGACGCAACGGATCGTCGATGAGCCGCGCGGGGAGCTTCTCTCTTCACCGGGACGAGCCGTTGTCTTCGTGACCTGGAATGCACGCAGACCCTATCTGGCCGACGCGCGCGTGCGCCGCGCGATCGCCATGGCAACGGATCGTGCGGGGATCGTCGAGGGGCTGCTGCACGGGTACGGCATCGTGGCAAACACGGGCGTCCCACCAACACACTTCGCGTTCGACCCGGACGGCGTGGGAACGATCGACCACGACCCTCAGGGTGCAGGACGCTTGTTGGAGGAAGCCGGCTGGCTGGATCGAGATGACGATGGTGTCCGTGAGAATGCCGCCGGCGAGCCCCTCGCGTTGACGCTGAGAGTGAATTCCGGGAACCAGCTGCGCGAGACCATCGTCGGCATCATGCAGGCTCAACTCGCCTCCGTGGGAATCGACGTCCGTCTCGAAACTCTGGAGTCTCGAACGCTCTTCGCCGATCTGATGAACCCGGAAGGCCGAGACTACGACGGTGCGATCGCGGGGTGGACCATCGATTTTCGCCTCGATGAGACGGATCTGTTCCACTCCGAGCGGAGCGACCAGCCACTCGCCTGGCCGGGCACGACGAATCCCGAGATCGATCGATATCTGGACGTCCTCGGCCTTACGGTCGATCAGGACGAGGCGAGGGTCCTGTGGTTGGAATACCAGAGACTCATCGTCGAAGAGCAGCCGTACACGTTCCTGTACTTCCTCGACCAATTGATGGGTGTGAACCAGCGAGTTCGCGGTGTCGAGATGGATGTTCGCGGTGAATGGCAGAACATCCGTGAATGGTACATCGATCCGGAGAGCCGCTGAGCGCTGACGTGACCGGACTCGTCCTGCGCCGGCTGGCTGGTGCGATCCCACTGCTTCTGGGGGTCGCGACGATCATCTTCTTTCTCATCAGTCTCGCCCCGGGCGACCCCACGACTCTGATGCTCTCGCCCGGCCTCACGGCGGAGGCGGCCGAGCAGATGCGTGTAAACATGGGGTTGGATGAGGCGATCCACCTCAGGTACCTCAAGTGGCTCGGCGCGACCCTGACGGGCGACTTCGGGCACTCGTTCTCTCACGCGCAGCCGGTGTCCTCGGTCCTCCTGAGCGTCCTTCCGAATACGCTCTTGTTGTCCGCTGCTGCACTCATGGTCGCGTTCGCACTGGGAATCGTGCTCGGAGCGGTTCAGGCAGTGCGCCAGTATTCGCTGGTGGATTCGAGCCTGAGCGTTGTCCTTCTCTTCTTCTATTCGATGCCGTCGTTCTGGCTCGCGCTCATGCTGATCCTCGCGTTGAGCCTGTTCCCCCAGCTGTGGGGACTCCCCTTCGCACTCCCCACGTCGGCAATGGTGAGCGTCGACTACGACCAGCTTTCGCTGGGTGCGCGACTCCTGGACCGGGTGGCTCATCTCATCCTGCCAACGGTATCCCTGGCGGTCGTCCTCACGGCCGGGATCGCCCGATATACGCGGAGTAGCATGCTCGAGGTAGTCCGTCAGGACTTCGTGCGGACGGCCCAGGCCAAGGGCCTGCCCGAGCGCGCGATCGTCTTCAGACACGCGCTTCGAAACGCGCTGCTTCCGGTCGTGACGCTCCTTGGTCTGTATATCCCGATGCTCCTAAGCGGCACGGTCCTGATCGAGGTCATCTTCGCCTGGCCGGGCATGGGCCGGACCCTCTTCAATGCGATCGTGAGTCGCGACTATCCGCTGGTGATGGGAGGAGCGTTCCTCTTTGCCACCATGGTGGTGCTCGCCAACATGCTTGCCGACGTGTTGTACATGATCGTCGATCCGCGTATCCGGCAGGGAAGAGCCGCGGATGCCTGACACGGCCCGAAGTCGACCGGGATGGGCGGGGGCGAGCGTGGGCACGCGGGCCCTCTCGGTTGCGCTTCCGGGCCTTCCACAGATCATCGCAGGGCGGTGGGCTGCAGGCGCGACAGCGCTCCTTACCTGGCTCGGCCTGCTCTGGGTTCTCGGCTCGCGACTCGGGCGCGTGAGGGATGCGGTTGCGGGTGCGGGAGACGAGAAGTTGGCAGTCCTTACCTTGCTCGCTGGATTGATCACGAGTTGGGCGTGGTCGTGGCGGGATCTGCACAGGCACGACGACACAGATGGCGGAGGGGTCAGCCAGTGGGACCTCGCGGTGTCTGCCTTTTCAAAGAACCGGACCGCGGTCGTGGGTCTGATGGCGATCGTGGGGCTGTATCTGATCGCCTTGATCACCCCGCTCATCGCGCCCCACGACCCCAACGTCCAGTACGATCTCGTCAGCCTGCGCTTCAATGGAATGTCGGCGGCCCATCCACTCGGCACGGACGAGCTAGCCAGGGACGTCCTGTCGCGTCTGCTCTACGGGGCACGCGTCTCGCTCGCGGTCGGACTCCTCGCAGTCACGATCGCGGTCACGATCGGCACCGCGCTGGGGGCGATTGCGGGTTACCTGGGGGGAGTGGTGGACAGCGTCATCATGCGCTTCGTCGACATGGTCATGTCGTTCCCCCGGCTCATTCTCCTGATCACTGCGATCGCGGTATTTCAGCCGTCGATGGGGTTGATCGTAATGGTGCTGGGACTGACGCTCTGGCCGGGAACGGCTCGTATCGTGCGAGGAGAGGTCCTGAGTCTGCGCGAGCGTGAGTTCGTCGAGGCGGCGGTCGCTCTGGGGTACTCGAAGCGACGTATCATCAGGAGACACCTCATTCCCAATGCGCTCGCACCCGTCATCGTCGCGGCGACGCTCGGTATCGGGAACACGATCGTGCTGGAGGCCGGTCTCTCGTTTCTCGGGCTCGGCGTGCCGGAACCCACCCCCTCCTGGGGATCGATGGTCGCGGCCGGTCGAGATCATCTCCTCGACGCCTGGTGGCTTTCGACGTTCGCCGGACTGGCGATCGTACTGACGGTGCTTTCGTTCAATCTGGTGGGCGACGGTCTCCGCGATGCACTCGATCCGAGGCTGAGGTCGTGAGCGAAGCTCTGCTCTCCGTGCGCGATCTCCGGACCTGGTTCCACACGGATCGTGGCATCGCCCGAGCGGTCGATGGCGTTTCGTTCGAGGTCCGGTCCGGAGAGACCCTGGGCATCGTAGGCGAATCTGGCTGTGGCAAGACGGTCACCTCGTTGTCGATCCTCGGACTACTCCCGCGTCCGCCCGCACGGATCGAGGAGGGCAGTTCGATACGGTTCGACGGCAATGAACTCGTCGGCGCCGGGGAACGCGAGTTACGCGCGGTCCGCGGAAACGAGATCTCGATGATCTTCCAGGAACCGATGAGCTCGCTGAATCCGGTATACAGGGTGGGGAGTCAGATCTCGGAGGCGCTACGACTGCATCGCGGGATGGATCGGAAGGCAGCGCGCGCGGAAACGATTCGACTGCTGGGCGAGGTGGGCATCGCGGAGCCTGAGCGACGCGTCGACGAGTACCCCCACCAACTCTCGGGCGGAATGCGTCAGCGGGTCATGATCGCGATGGCTTTATCGTGCGAACCGAAGCTGCTGATTGCCGATGAGCCGACGACGGCCCTGGATGTCACGATTCAGGCCCAGATCCTCGATCTCCTCGCAGAGCTACGGGCGAAGCACGGCATGGCGGTCCTGCTCATCACCCACGACCTCGGTGTCGTGGCCGAAGTTTGCGATCGCGTGGTCGTGATGTACGCGGGTCAGGTCGTGGAGACGGGGAGCGTCCAGGAGATCTTCGCTGATCCTCGGCACCCCTATACACGCGGACTTCTCGAGTCACTTCCGTCTATCGCCAAGCGTGGCCAGAGGCTGAAGTCGATCTCGGGTACGGTCCCAAACCCGACCGATCTTCCTGCGGGATGTCGCTTCCGGGAGAGGTGTTCGATCGCATTGGAAGGTTGTGACGAACCGCAGGATCTCGTGTCGTTGGGATCCGATGATCGGAGTGCTCGTTGCTGGAGGGCCACGTCATGATCGATCGAAGCGCAGGTCCCCTCCTCTCCGTTCGCGAACTGAAGAAGCACTTCCCGGTCCGGCGCGGCACGTTCGGGGGCGTCAGCGGCCAGGTGAAGGCCGTCGACGGCGTCACCTTCGACCTCTGGCGTGGTGAGACGCTTGGGCTCGTCGGCGAATCGGGGTGCGGAAAGTCGACCACCGGGCGGTCGATCATCCGGCTCCTCGAGCCCACGGCCGGCAACGTCCACTTCGACGGTACGGACGTTCGTGCGCTAGACCGCGCTGGGCTCCGAGCGCTCAGGCGACGGGTGCAGTTCGTTTTTCAGGACCCGTACGGTTCGCTGAATCCAAGAATGTCGGTGGGCGCGATGCTCGACGAGGCGCTCAAGGTGCACGGGCTGGGCGGGCCGAATCGACGTGACCGGGTGGTCGAACTGCTGGAGCGGGTGGGACTCCGGTCGGAGCACATCGATCGGTACCCGCACGAGTTCAGCGGCGGCCAGCGGCAGAGGCTCGGCATCGCCCGTGCGCTTTCCGTGGAGCCTGAGTTCCTCGTCCTCGACGAACCCGTCAGTGCGCTCGACGTGTCGGTTCAGGCACAGGTCGTCAACCTCCTGCAGGACCTTCAGCGGGATCTTGGTCTCACGTATCTCTTCATTGCCCACGACCTCGGCCTGGTGGAGCATGTCTGCGATCGCGTGGCGGTGATGTACCTGGGTCGGCTCGTAGAGGTGTCTGAGGCCGAGAGCCTGTACGCCGATCCGCGACATCCTTACACGCGTGCGCTCCTTTCAGCGGTGCCTCGCCCGGACCCCGTGGGCCGCGAAGAACGGGAGCGGATCGTCCTCCAGGGAGACGTTCCGAGCCCCAGCAATCCGCCCTCGGGATGTTCCTTTCATCCGCGCTGCCCACATCCTCTGAAAGACGATGCATGCAGCGGCGTATTACCTCTCATGCAGGGTACGAGAGAAGGTCGTTTGGCCGCTTGTCACCATCAGTCTTTTGAGGCCGAAACAAGGGGTTGACACCTTTTCAGGGCGCTGCCATGTTCGGTCCCGCTTGCAAATCCGCCCTTCCACGGCTTTGTCCGCTGGAAGGGCTCTATCACGAAACACGAAGAACTCCTGCTGGAGGTTCCGTTGGTCCAACTGCACGCTGCCTTGCTTCAGATTCCGGGCATGGAAGCCTCCTCGCTCACGATGTCCGAGCAGATCTCCCAAAATTGGGATGGCATGGGCTTCATGCGCTGGCCGCTGGCGTTCTGTCTCGCCCTTGGCGTCGTCGTCATCATCATCAAGTTCATCTCGATCACGGCCAAGGCTGCGAAGACCAAGCGCATCCTGAAGGACGTCGACGAGCTCCTCACGCAGCAGCGCATTCGTGAAGCTCTCGAGATGACGCGTGACACGGATTCGCCCGCGGCGAACATTCTCTACGCCGGCCTCGAGCGCCACGAAGAGGGGACGGACCGGGTCATGAAGGCGATCGAGAACCAGGGCCTCATCGAGATGAGCAAGCTCGAGAAGGGTCTCGTCGTTCTCGCGACGCTCACCAACATCGCTCCGCTTCTCGGCTTCCTCGGGACCGTGATCGGAATGATCCTCGCCTTCCAGTCGATCGAACAGGCTGGTGAGGTCGAAGCGACGCTGGTTGCCGGTGGTATCAAGGTCGCGCTGCTGACGACGGCTGCTGGCCTCGTCATCGCGATTCCGGTGTCGGTCGGTCACAACTACTTCGTGGCCCGCATCGACAGCCTCGTCATCGACATGGAAGAGTCGGCGCAGAAGATGGTCGACACGCTCCACGCGATCGAGACGGGACGCAGCGGCTAGAACGCATCAGCGAGTCGGGTCTTCCGACGAAGAGGCCACCCTTTCGGGGGTGGCCTCTTTTTCTTTGGAACCCTCAGCGTCTCCGGGCGATACGTTGAATGTAGGTATCCGGGCTACATCTGTTTATCCTGTCACGATGACTGTGCGCCTCCTCCTTACGACCACCGCCCTCGTCGGCCTCCTCGGGGCCGCCTCGACCACCGAGCGTCGCGTTCCTGACGTGCTCCCGGCCACGGTCTCCGACTCCGCGCTCGACGAGTTGGAGGCAGGTCGCTTCTGGCACGCGACCAGGGCGCTGCGCGCCGAGGGAGCGGCAGAAGGTGAACCGGCGGATCTTGCGATCCTGGCGCGCGCTGAAGCCGGATGGTTGAACTGGCCGGCGGTACTCGAGCTTCTCGATGGGGAGCCCTGGCTCGCTGACCTGGAGGACGGGCTTCCCCTATACCTCCTCGGCCGCGCGTTGGAAGAGGCGGGAGAGTGGGATCGAGCGTCGGTCCTCTACGGGGAGTACGTCGCGCTTTCCGGGATCGACTCCGAGAGGGGACTCGCCGCGTTGGCCCGTCGGGCCCGTACCTCAGGCGCTGAGGGTGCCCACGATCGTGCTCTGGAGCTTCTGGGTGAACTGCGCTCGGCTCCGGCGCTGCGCAGTTGGATGGCCGTGGAGCTAGCGCTCGAGGCAGCGGACCAGGGGGATGCATCAGCAGTTCGTGCGTTGTCGGAGCAGGCAGTGGAGCCTGCCGCCGCGAACGTCCTCTGGCGGGCCGAGGCGGATGCATTGCTGGCGGCGGGTGATTCGACGGCAGCAGGAGCTCTGTTCAGCTCGATCCGGGGTGTGGAGGAGGGAACGAGACGGGCCGTCGCCACGGTCGAACTCGGGCGTCTCCGGGTGGCAGCCGGTGACACATCAGGCGGACGGGAGCTGCTCCTCGAAGGCGTGGACGAAGCCAGCGGCTCGGCTCGGGTTCGGGCCGCGGCATCTCTGATCGACATCGGCGGCCTGGACTACGACCGCACGCTCGATTTGGCCCGGATCCTCGATCGTGCCGGTGACGGGTCTCGGGCGCTTCGAGGATACGATCGTGCGCGCTCTCTCGCGGGGTCGGATGACCTGCCCGAAGCGACCCGCCTCGAGCGAGCGCGGATCATGTCGACGGTTCGCTCGCGTCAGGACGAGGCGTTGGAGGAGTTTCGCGCGATCCGCGAGACGACGGAGAACGCCCGGGTCGGGGCGCGCAATCTCGAGGTGTGGGCACAGATGCGCCGCCGCCAGGACATGACCGCACAGGTCAATACGCTGCGCCGCTGGCTCCTCGAGGAGTACCCGGGTAGCAACGAGGCCGCGGAGGTTGCGTGGAGTCAGGGGAGGAACGCCGAGCTCAGGGGAGCCCTGGATCAGGCGCTCGATCGGTACGCGTACCTGACGGAAAACGTCCGCACCCATGCGCGGGCCGGTCAGGCCCGCATGGCTTCCGGGCAGATCCACCTCCGTCGGTCGGATCTTCCGCGTGCCGCCGACGTCTACGAGCAGTACCTCGTGGACTTTCCGGATGGCCGGCGCTGGCAGGAGGCCGCGTATTGGGCCGGCCGGATTCGTTTGGAGCTGGGAGACGTCGAGGTTGCCGAGCGGCATCTCACGCACGTCCTGACACAGCCGATCGAATACTACGCCGTGATGGCCGCCGATCTGCTCGACGTGCCGTTCGACATCGGCTTGCCCGCGGGTGAGGGACCAACCGCGCCCGGTTGGCTCATGGAAGGGCTGTCCCGGCTCGACCTGCTGACCGAAGCCGGACTCGCGCAGGGGGCGGCGTCCGAGATCAGGCGTTTGCGCAGCCGCGCGGACGGCGAGCGCGGGCCGATGCTGCACCTTGCCGAGGCGCTCATCGAGCGTGGACGGACGATCGACGGGATCAACCTCGGGTGGGCGCTACTCGAGGACGAGGGGACGTGGGATCAACAGATCCTGAGAGTGACGTATCCGTTCCCTTATCGAGAACTGGTGCGGCGTGAAGCTGAAGAGTGGGGGATCGACCCTTTCATGATGGCTGCGATCATTCGGCAGGAGTCGGCGTTCAAGGCCGACATCGTCAGCCACGCGGGCGCGATCGGACTCATGCAGGTCATGCCACCGACAGGCGCGCAGTTGGCTCGGGCGCACGGACCCAACGGTTTCACCGAAGAGTCGCTTACGAAGCCCGAGGTCAATCTTCACCTCGGCTCGGCGTTCTTCGTCGACATGAGCAAGCGGTACGACGACGACCTTCCCCTGGTTCTGTCGGCGTATAATGCAGGCCCGACCCGGGCCACTCGCTGGCGCCGCTACCCGGAGGTCTCCGATCCGCTGCGCTTCACCGAACGCATCCCGATCGTGGAGACGCGAGGGTACGTGAAGAGTGTTCGCCGCAACCTGGGACTGTATCGGGCGCTGTACGGACAGGACTAGTCCGAGCAGCCGATTTCGAGGCGGTGCTGGTCGACGAAGAAGAGGACCCGTTGGCAGACCCCCCAACCAGAGACCGGCGAGATTGTTGACCTCGTTCCACCGGTTCTTGCGCGTTCCCCAATTCTCCCTGCAAGATTGATAGATGCCATGTGTTGCATGGCACGGGTTTACCCAGTGGTTGGAGGAGCGGAATGAAAGGGACCGTAAAATGGTTCAACGACTCGAAAGGATACGGCTTCATCGAGCAGCCAGACGGTGAAGACGTGTTCGTCCACTTTTCCGCGATCGAAGCAGAGGGCTTTCGGACTCTTTCCGAGGGCGAGCAGGTGGAATTCGAGGTCAGCGACTCCGAGCGAGGCAAGCAGGCGGCCAACGTGATGCGCGCCTGACCCCTCTTCTTGGAAGGTCCCAAGGGGGCTCCGCGACCCACGTGTTGCGGTGCCCTCTTTTGTTTGCCCTGATGTCACCTTCGCGCCGGGGATAGTCCTCCTCTATCTTCCGCCGTTCCAACGCCTGACCCCTCGATTTACAGGACCGCTTCGCCGGTGCAGATCCCTCCGAAGACGAAGCCGCGCATCTTCCTGATCGACGCGTA
>JBDGVT010000084.1:0-12802 GCA_039585495.1 Gemmatimonadota bacterium
GATCACCTGGGCACTCGAGGGTGGCTCAAGTCCACTGCCGGCGGGTCTGAGCCTGGCATCGAACGGTGACATCACCGGGACACCGACCGGTTCGACTCAGACCTTCACGGTTGAAGCCACAAGTGGCGACAGTCAGGTCGCAACGCAGAGCCTCACGATCACGATCAACCCGACGCTTGCCGTTACGACTACGAGCCTCGGAAACGCTGTAGCCGGCAGTGCCTACGGCACTAGCATCTCTGCAGTTGGGGGGCAGGGGAACCGCACCTGGTCGGTGGTCAGCGGGAGTCTACCCGGAGGGGTGAATCTAGGTACAAACTCGGGAACCCTCAGTGGGACTCCTGGATCCACAGGGAGCTTCAACTTCACGGTGCAGGTTCTGAGTGATGACGGACAGACAGATACCCAGAGTCTAACCCTGGTGGTGTACGACGTTCTTCAGGTCACCACGGCGTCACTACCGAATGGGACGAACGGAGCCGGAGACTACAGTGAGCAACTCACGGCCAGCGGTGGTAACGGAGCCTACTCGTGGTCGGTCTTCTCAGGCGACCTGCCGCCGGGCTATTCCATGTCCGGAACCGGATTGATCGAGGGGCCCAAGTCCGAAGGCGATGTCACTTACGACTTCACGGTTCGCGTTCTAAGCGGCGACGGTCAGGCGGCCTTTAGGGCGCTCTCGATCTCCTTCATCATCAACTAATGACCTTCGGCGTGATCACTCATCGACTCCCCGGCGCGTGCTTCTCCAACATGCGACGATCCATCTCGCTGCGGCTTCGTTACCAGCCACAACTCCCTGGCATGTCACCAATGAATCGCATCCCGGCGTACGCCGTAGCACTTCTCCTGGTCGCCACCGCCTCTTCATGCCGGATCGGGACGGATGTGCCGGCCGACGAGATGCCGGAACTCGAGTTGACTGAAGCTGAAGACGTCATCTCTGAAGTTCTCGTTTCGTCGCTTCAGAACTCGATCCTGTCGGCCAACCACGTGTCGTTCGCACACTCGCACGGTGCCACCACTCTTCACAGCCACCCGGTGAGTGGTCCCTACATCCATGATCTGGTGGTCGACGGCCCGCAGCTGGGCCACCATAACCTCTTCGAATTCGATCTCGTGCTCGACACACCTTGCTCCGTCGGAGGTTCGGTCCTCATCGAGGCTGCCGTGACGGGTGAGGGGAATCCGGCCGTGCAGCCGGGGTCGGTCCACTACATCATGATCCAGACGCACGCGGACTGCGTCATCCCGTTGTCGGACGGATCGGGTGAAGACTTCATCCTGAACGCATCGCCGTACCTGACCGTTGAAGCGCACGCGACCAACGCTGCGGGCGTCCTGAGCCTGTTCGGTTCGATCGAAGGTGACATCGCGTGGGAGGGAGACGCGAAGGGTGGGGTCTGTGAGATGAAGCTCGATTACTCCGCGACCGGCGCTTCCATGGACGAAATCACCGAGATTCCTGTCACCGGGACGTTCTGCGACCTCGACCTCGATGTCGCGGTCCCGCTTAACTGACGCACCCCATGAAGATCCTGCTCATTCTCATCCCGGCACCGGTCGTGGGGTACTTCATGATCGACAGCGTACGGAAGATCTTCTCGGAGGACGACAGGCTGCTGCGACGCGTATTCGCGGATCAGCCCGTCACGATGATCGCCGCGGCGACGGCGCTCGGATCGGTCGCAGTGTGGGCCGTCGTGATGGCGGTAAGCCGGCTCTTCTACCTGTTCTAGCCCGAACGGGCTCGATACATCAGACGAAGGCTATCATCCGACGGTCGTCGTGTCCCCTGCGGTCACCCATCCTTCGATCCGATCCACTGCGCACGGCCGAACCGACCCTGCGGTCACTCGCGCGACGTTCGTCCGTATCTGAGGCGCTCCCCGACCGACGCTGCCCCTCGCGCCTAGGCGTATCACGGCGCTCCTGGCCACTCATACGACGATCTTCACCGCTGCGCCTAGGGGAAACTCTTTCCAGCATCTGATTGCCTTGCTCCAGGGGGTTATCGCGATACTCCAAGATGTAGTGCTCCCCCCGAAGGCGTCCAGAGTCATGTTCTCGGCCTCCCCCCTGAAGACGATCAGGTCAGGAAGGACCGCTGACCTCCCCCGCCCACACGGTCGAGAACAGGGTTGCGACCGACCCATCCTTCGCCCACTCGACGGAAGGCCTGCGAGCGTTCACCCACCAGACCGACCCGACGGGACATATGCCTGGGATCAGGCTTCGGGAGGGTCGTCCTCGAGTACTGCACCGGCCTCTCGCAGCTCCTCGCGGCGGACGCGATCGGCGTTCTCGAGGGCCTCCTCGATCGCTGGGCAGCTCTTCATGACGGCGTCGAGGTCCGACCTGGCGAGCTCGTAGAGCGCACAGGGTGTGACCGCACGACACGTCGCCGTTCGGGTGCCCCCATGCAAGAGCGCCATCTCACCGAAGAAATCGCCCGCCATTAGGGTGGCGATATCGGTATCGACTTCATCGTCCCGCCGAACCACGCGAACGACACCTCTGGCCACGAGGAAGAGGGACGAACCTCGCTCACCCTGTTTGACAATCAGGTCTCCGCCGGGCGCCGTTCGACGATTCAGCTTACCGGACACCTGGCTGAACTCCTCTCTCGGGAGCCCCTTGAAGAAAGGCACCTTGCGGAGCAGTTCTTCCGGATCGACCGCGAGCTTGCCCGTTCGGGATGTCGCGAGCCCGCTGGCCCTCACTTCCAGGTCTTCGACCATGCCGACCGCGACACTCTTCGGTATCGCCCCGGAACGCGTTCGCGCGTCGATCGCGTCACGCTCCGCCTGGAGCGCCAGTCGGCTCGCGAGTCGATCCTGGGTCGCTGCCACGAATTCCGGAAAGAGCTCCGTGGTCTGGTCAAGTCGCGCCCGCGCATTCTCGCGCCAGTACTGGTAGTAGGTCACGACTTCCTGGAGAGAGCCCTCGCGATGCGAGCCGGTCTCCACGAGCTCCTTCAGGTCTTCGAGCACCCGCGCATCACCGTGGAAGCGGGCCCATGAGACTTCATAGTCGCGCTCCGCACGATTCTCGCGCATGCCTTCGACGACGGAGCCAAGTCCTGGGCCCTTCTCCATGAGCCGGAAGAGCGTGCCGCCGATTCTGTCCCCCGTCGGCGGATGAAGCGTGAACTCCGGAAGGCGCCCATCGAAGCGGATCGAGTCGGACTGCAGATCGATCGAATGGACCAGGTCGCGGTAGGCGCCCTCGCTCAAGTGCCCCTTCGTGAACATCTCGAAGTAGAGCTTCTTTTCGGTTCCAAACGATCGGAGGTACAGAATCCGTCGCTCATGTTCGATGTCCAGCTCCTGGCCGCGCAGGTGCTCTAGTTCGCCTCGGAGCCTGTCCAGGTCGTCTTCTGCCCGATGGCGCACGGTCCTCGAGACTCGGGGAGGGAACAGGCCCCCGGCCTGCAGTACGGGGAGCTCCTCCAAGGTTCGCAGCTTCCCCGAAATCAGGCCTTCGAGGCGCGCCAGTTGGTCGGAGAGCGGAGGTACATCGAGGCGGAAGTGACGAACCACGCGCTCGATGGTCAGCCCCTGCACGATCAGGGTAAAGAGAACCGCACCGATGGCGATCGTGACGAAGATGTCCTTGTCGGCGAGCGTGTCGGGAAGAGACAGGGCGATAGCCAGCGCGATCCCCCCACGCAGCCCACCCCAATACATCACAGTCTGATAGCTCCGGCTCACAGGCTCCGCACCGGGCAGTCGCCCGACCAGGGGTACGAGCGAGTAGATCACGACCGCGCGGGACAACAGCATTGCGAAGACGACCCAGAACAGCACGGGCAACGCGTCCACGAGCGCGCTGAGATTCACCGTCAGCCCCACGAGCAGGAAGATCAGAGCATTCGCCACCCCGGCGACATAGTCCCAGAAGTTCTCCAGATAGCCCGCTACCGATGGGGAGATCTTGGTCTTGCCCCAGCCGCCGATGAGCACCCCGGCCGCGACAACGGCCATGACTCCACTCAGGTGGAGGTTGTGTTCGGCGACGTAGAACGACAGGTACGCCAGGACCGTCGTGGCGGTGATCTCCAGGAATGCGTCACTCCTGAGCCGGCCGATGATGAGGCCGGCGATCCAGGCCAACGCAGCCCCGACGAGAAGGCCGCCGAAGAACACCGCAACGAACTCGGTCGTCCCGGAAACGAGCGTTTCGGCCGTGAACGCGCCGGCGGCCATCACCCCGAGGATGATCCGTGATATGACGATGGCCGTGGCATCGTTGAACAGGCTCTCGCCTTCGACCAACACCGTAAGCCGCTTTGGAGCACCGAGTTGACTGAACAACGATATGACGGCTACAGGGTCCGTCGCCGACAGGATCGAACCGAGGAGCAATGCCTCGGCCCAACTCAGGGAAAACCCGACGGAGGGCCCCGCTGCCATCATGATCGTTCCGATCAAGCCCGTCGAGATGAGGAGCCCGGGGACGGCCAGGATCAGGGTCGGTGCCAGGTTCGCGCGGAGCGCTCGGGCATCGAGGTGGAATGCGGACTGGAAGATCAGCGTGGGCAGGAAGACGAAGAACACGGCATCGGGTGTGATGTCGAGCGCCCCGATGGGGGCGAGTACCGACCAGCGTTCGGCCCACCAGGCCAGGAAAACGCCGGCGACCACGAGCGCCACCGTGAACGGGACCTTGAAGCGCTTGGCGACCACATTGACGATCGCCGCGATTACCATGAGACCCACGAAGGCGCCCACGAGCGCAACCACGGGACTCGAATGCTCAGCCCCCGCGCCCGCCTGGGCAGAGCCCTGGACTACGCGAAGGAAGAAGAACGTGTTCAAGAGAAGGCCTCAGGACTCCACGGTCGGACTGCTTTCGACACTGGCGCCGCCGAGGCGCTCGCGGAGCGCTCGGGAGTCGTCCGGGGAGCCGAGGAAGACCAGCACGTTCCCCGAAGCCACCTCCGCTGACCGCGAAGGGTTGTACGCCCAGGCCCCGTCCGCGGAACGAACCGCGAGAAGAAGAACACCAGGAAGGTCTTCAAGACCCATCGCACGGATCTCTTTTCCAGCCGACGGAGACGACTCGTCGACCAGGACCTCGTCGATACGGAGGTTGAGATCGCGGTCGCGCAGCATCTTGTCGAGGAAGGTCACTACGGCTGGCCGGATCAGTTCGGAAGCGAGACGGAGGCCACCGATGTGCTGCGGCGAGACCACCCCGTTTGCCCCGACCTTTCGAATCTTAGATTCCTGCTCGACGTCCTGGAGCCTCGCGACGATTCGAACGGTCGGGTTGAGCTGACGCGCGGTCAGCGTGATCACCACATTCTCGTTGTCCGACTCGCTACAGGCGATGACCCCGGCTGCGCGTTCGATTCCCGCAGCGAGGATGATGTCATCGTCAGTCGGGTCACCCAGGACCACCGGCACGCCAGGGAGTTCGGACCTGGCATGCTCCGCCTCCGAGCGTGAGCTGATCACGAGGACCACGTCACGCTGCACGGTCGCGAGTTCTCCCGCGGCGTACAGTGCTGTCGGGCCAGAGCCGCAGACGATCATGTGTCCATTCAGGCCTGCGAGATCCCGTTGCATCTTCTTTCTCCGAAATACGTGGCCGAGTTGGCCTTCCAGAAGGAATGCCGTGCCCGTGGAAACGAAATAGAGCACGGCCCCCATACCGACGAGGATGAGGACTGCGGTGAAGATCCGGGCGCCGTCGGTATCGACCGCGATCTCTTCGCCATACCCCACCGTCGTGAGTGTAATCGCCGTCATGAAGAAGGCGCGCACCAACCCCGCGTCGGGGTCGATGAGCGAGAAGCCCGTAATCCCGACGATGGTGACCAAAACGATGAACCCGAGGGCGCCGAGTAGACGCCGTCGCAGGTCGACGAGGTCGCGCTCCCACTCGGTCGCACTCGGCTCGTAGTAATCCACGCTGGTCGGTCCCTCGGGGAAAGCGGTACATGGGCCGGGAGCCCACCGAATGTGGCGGCGACCGTGGAGATGGCGCAAGCGACGCAAACTCTTGCCGTGCGCTATCTTCGGCCGTCATTATCGCCCGCACCGTCGACGCCCTCGCTCCCGACTCGACCACCCGGACTCCCGTCATGGCCCACATCCCGTACGTGCCAGTTGAAGAGGCGGAGGGCTTGCTCGCCGAAGTGTATCAGACCTGCGCCGGCCGAGACGGCGCTGTGGACAACATCCTGCGCATACACTCTCTGAATCCCAGGTCCATGAAGGACCATCTCCAGCTCTACTCGCATCTCATGCGTGGCCCGTCACCTCTGAGCAGGATCCAGCGAGAAATGCTGGCCATCACGGTGTCGGCGGAAAACGACTGCTTCTACTGAATCAACCATCACGGGGCGGGCCTCCGTACGTTGCTGGGATCCTCCGATGTGCCCCGAGCACTCGCGCGCGATTACCGAGCTGCCGAACTCTCACCTCAAGACGCTGAGATGCTCCGATACGCCGTGAAACTCACACGGACGCCCCACGAGGTAGCGGCCGCGGACGTGGATCGTCTGCGCGAGGCCGGGTTCGACGATGCCGGCATTCTCGATATCTGCCAGGTCGTTTCGTATTACGCGTACGTCAATCGCCTGGCGGACGGACTGGGGGTCGAGCTCGAGAGCAGCTGGGAAGGGGTCGAGCTCACGCTCGACCGGAGCGAATTCGAGCTTAGGACGCAGGCACGAAAGGGCAACGGCAAGGAGAGCGCAGCGCCATGAGTGCACCCGTCATTCTGAACGGTCTGGACGTTTCGCTCGAAGACATTGAGCGAGTAGCGCGAAACGTGTCGGTAAGGGTGGAACTCGATCCGACGGCCCAGGAGCGGGTGCGAGTTTCGAGGGAGTTCATTGAAGCAAAGGTCGCCACCGGCGTTCCTGTGTACGGTGTCACGACCGGCTTCGGGCGTCTGGCCGACATCTCCATCGGCCCAGACGAGCGGAACGCTCTTCAACACAACCTGGTCCGGTCGCACGCATCCGGAATGGGAGACCGTCTGGACCGAGCGTCCGTACGAGCCCTCATGCTGTTGCGCGCCAATGCATTGGCTAGAGGTGTCTCAGGTTGTCGCGTACGAGTGGTCGAGGCCCTTCTCGAGATGCTGAACGCAGGGGTCCACCCACGCGTACCGGAGTTCGGGTCCGTCGGCGCCAGCGGAGACCTCGCCCCACTCGCCCATGTCGCGCTGGGGCTCCTGGGTGAGGGCGAGGCCGAGTACCGCGGCGAGGTGGGGCCCACCGCTGATTGGATGACGGCAGCCGAGCTGACTCCATTGACGCTGGAATCCAAGGAGGGACTCGCCCTCATCAACGGTACCCAGGCGACCACCGCGATCGGGATCCTGGCGCTCCTGAGAGCCGAACGAGCTCTCGAAACGGCCGAAGTCGCTGCGGCGATGTCCCTCGAAGCCTTGCTTGGCACGCCGGAGGCCTTCCGGGAGGAAATACAGGCGGCTCGACCGCACGAGGGACAGGCGCGGTCCGCTGCGCGGCTACGCAGACTGCTCGAGGGATCGGAGATCCGGGAATCGCACAGGGAAGGCGACGCGCGCGTTCAGGACGCGTATTCCCTTCGGTGCCTGCCGCAGGTCCATGGTGCGGCCCGCCACGCCCTGGCGTACGGTCGGGGGATCCTGGAGACCGAGGCCAACAGTGCCACGGACAATCCCCTCGTCTTCGCGGACGCCGAGGTGATCGTGAGTGGAGGCAACTTCCACGCACAGATCGTCTCTCAGGCGTTGGATCTACTGGTCATCGCCGTCGCAGACCTCGCCGCGATTTCCGAACGCCGGATCGAGCGGCTGCTGAATCCCGATCTCTCGATGGGCCTGCCGGCGTTCCTCGCCGCTCACCCCGGGCTGGAGAGCGGATTCATGATCGCGCAGGTGACGGCAGTGGACCTCCTGGCCGAGATGAGGATTCTCTCGCATCCAGCCTCCGTGGATTCCGTCACGACGAGTGCGAATCAGGAGGACCACGTCTCGATGGGGCTCGCCGCGGCTCGAAAGGCCATCCGGGCCGTCTCCTGCCTCGAGCGAGTCATCGCGACGGAACTCATGTGCGCCGCGGAAGGCATCGAATACCGACGGCCACTGCGAGCCGGCAAAGGCGTCGAAGTGGCACACGAGAGGGTCCGCTTCCGGGTCGCAAGGCTGGACGGCGACAGGGTGCTGGGTCCGGACCTGGAAACCCTTACCGACCTCGTCAGGTCTGGTGATCTAGCCGAAATCGCGGAGGAGCAGGGGACATGACGGAGGCACGAACGGTACGTGCGCCACGAGGAGCGGAGCTCTCGTGCAAGGGTTGGACCCAGGAAGCGGCGCTGCGGATGCTCATGAACAACCTCGATCCGGAGGTAGCGGAGCATCCCGACGAGTTGATCGTGTATGGTGGCACGGGCAGGGCTGCCAGGAGCTGGGAAGCGTTCGACGCGATCGTTTCGGCGCTACGTGGGCTCGAGGATGATGAGACGCTCCTCGTTCAGTCCGGCAAGCCAGTGGGTGTCTTCCGGACACACCCGCACGCCCCGCGTGTCCTGATTGCGAATTCCAATCTGGTGGGTCGGTGGGCCACATGGGAGCACTTCCATGAGTTGGAGCGGAAGGGCTTGATGATGTACGGCCAGATGACGGCCGGCTCGTGGATCTACATCGGGACGCAGGGTATTCTGCAGGGCACGTACGAGACGTTCGGCGCTATGGCGAACAAGCACTTCGGTGGCACGTTGAAGGGCAGGTGGGTCCTCACGGGTGGCATGGGTGGCATGGGTGGAGCTCAACCGCTTTCGACCACGATGAACGAAGGTGTGATGCTCTGCATCGAGGTCGATCCGACTCGAATCCAGAGACGCCTCGATACGCGGTACTGCGACCGCATGACGGACGATCTCGAGGAAGCCCTGGCTTGGGTGGAATCCGCCACGTCGGCAGGTGAGGCGCTCTCCATTGGCCTCGTCGGAAACTGCGCCGAGATCCTGCCGCAGCTTGTCGATCGGGGGATCACCCCGGACATCGTCACGGATCAGACGTCGGCTCACGATCCGCTGCACGGGTACGTGCCGGCGGGACTGACGCTGGAGCAAGCCCTGGCTCTCCGGAGTTCCGATCCGGACGGCTACGTTCGGCGGTCCATGGAGTCGATGCGGATCCACTGCGAGGCCATCGTCGACATGCAGAAGGCGGGTGCCGTCGCGGTGGACTATGGAAACAACCTCCGGGGTTACGCCGAAGACGCCGGCTTCTCCGAGGCGTTTTCCTACCCGGGCTTCGTCCCGGCCTACATACGCGACCTGTTTTGCGAAGGAAAGGGCCCGTTCCGGTGGGCTGCCCTGTCGGGCGACCCGGCCGATATCCACAGAACCGACGATCTCGTGCTCGAGATGTTCCCCGAGGACGAGCATCTCTGTCGATGGATCCGGATGGCCAGAGACCAGGTGGCGTTCCAGGGCCTACCCTCCCGGATCTGCTGGCTGGGGCAGGGTGCCCGGGCCCGCTTCGGCCTGGCCATGAACGAGTTGGTGGCGTCGGGTGAAATCAGCGCCCCGATCGTCATCGGACGAGACCATCTCGATACAGGTTCGGTGGCATCCCCGAACCGAGAGACCGAGTCGATGAAGGACGGGAGCGACGCCGTCGCAGACTGGCCCATTCTGAATGCACTTCTGAACACGGCCTCAGGCGCCAGCTGGGTCTCGTTTCATCACGGTGGAGGCGTCGGGATCGGGAACTCCCTTCACGCTGGGCAAGTGATCGTCGCAGACGGCACACCCGAAATGGCGGAGAGGCTCGACCGGGTGCTCACAAACGATCCGGGAATTGGAGTGGCTCGGCATGCCGACGCCGGCTACGACATCGCGAGGGAGACCGCGGCGAGAGAGGGAATCCGTATCCCCATGACCCCGTAACTGCCGGGTCGGCGGCCAGGCGACATCGGATTACTCGTCGAAGTCGATCGTCAGTTGGGGGGCATCGACGCCGAGGCGTTGGACGACTTCCGCGTACGCCGCGCCGATTTCGGAGTGCGAAGCATGCCGACCGCACTGGACGACGGGTCTGCCGCCCACGAACACGTCGCGAACCGGTGTGTCGTCCTCGGAGAAGATCCAGGAATCCAGAATGTCGTCCCCGTCACGGCCAACGAGCGAGGGGTGGTCCGCATCCAGGACGACGATATCAGCCCGGTACCCAGGCTCCAGGCGCCCGATCGCCCGCCCGCAGGCCTGGGCTCCCCCGGACCAGGCCGCGTCGAGCAGGGCTCGGCCGGTCGAGCGATGCTGGGCCCCCGCGGCGACGTTCCGTGCGTGCGCGCTCAACCGCTGGCCGTACTCGAGCATCCTGAGCTCGGAAACGGGACTCCGGCCCACGTGCGAGTCTGTACCGACCGCCCAGGAGCCGCCCGCCTCCAGGTAACGGGAGAGCGGGAAGACCCCGTCACCCAGATTCGCCTCCGTGGTGGGGCACAGGCCGACCACGGCTCCGGAGCGAGCAAGCTGGTCCGTCTCTCCGTCATCGAGGTGCGTCGCGTGCACGAGGCACCAACGCTCATCCACCGGAGCGTGATCGAAGAGCCACTCCACGGGTCGAGCTCCGCTCCAGGCGACACTGGCCTCGACCTCACGTAGCTGCTCCGCGATGTGGAGGTGGATCGGTGCGGTCTCGTCGATGCCCCGAACGGCCTCCACCGCGACGGCGAGATCCGCCGGTGGAACGGCTCGGAGCGAATGGAGGCCAAGGCCCACGCGAGCATTTCCGCTCGAGGCCATCGCGTCGAGCACCACGACATCTCCGACCAACTCCTCCACGGTAGAAACGAACCGCCGCTGCTCGTGTTCGGGGGGCACACCCCCGAAGTCCGAGGCCCGATAGAGCACCGGCAGCAGGGTCAGGCCCAAACCGGTCCGTTGGCCTGCCATCAGAATCCGGCGACCCATCTCTACAGGGTCGTCGTAGGGGCGCCCGTCCACGTCATTGCGCAGGTAGTGGAACTCCGCCACCGCCGTGAACCCGTGCCTCAGAAGCTCCGAATACAGTTGCGACGCGATTACTTCCACATCGTTGGGTTCGAGCGTGCGCAGGAACTGATACATCCGGTCTCGCCAGGACCAGAAGGAGTCCCCACCAGGTGATCCTCGCTCCGTGAGCCCCGCCATCGCCCTCTGAAACGCATGTGAGTGAACGTTCGGCACCCCCGGAACAGCGATCCCAGGGACGTGCTGAGCACCCCGCGGAACGGCGTCCGCCTGGACCGAGGTGATCCAACCGACCTTGTCGACGGATAGGCGCACGTTCTGCTCCCAGCTCCCTGAGAGAAACGCGGTATCGAAGAAGAGGTCTGACATGGCCCACGAGTGTAGATTGCCAGCGAAGCACTCGTCAACGAGGAGCACATCTGAGCAGCTGCGACCTACTCGTGCGGAACGGCCATCTTGCGACGATGGCGGTCGGGTCAGATCCGTACGGCGCCATCCACGACGCGGCCCTCGCCGTTCGAGCCGATCGAATCTGCTGGCTCGGGCCCGAGTCGGAGACCCCCTCGGAGATCGGGGCCGACCCTGCGAATATCCTCGACCTCGATGGAGGGTGGGCGACTCCGGGCCTGATCGACGCCCATACCCACCTCGTGTTCGGAGGCGAACGATCGTCCGAGTTCGAGCGTCGCCTCGGCGGCGCGACATACGAGCAAATCGCACGGGAAGGGGGTGGCATCCTGTCGTCGGTCACCGCCACCCGAGATGCCGACGAAGAGACGCTCGCCCGGGCCGCCGAATCCCGGTTGCGGGACCTCATGGCTCATGGAGTCACCACGGTGGAGGTGAAGTCCGGGTATGGCCTCGATGTCGAGACCGAGCTTCGCATGCTCCGCGTGGCCAGAGCATTGGGCGAGTCACACGCGGTCGACGTGTCGACGACGCTCCTGGGTGCGCACGCGCTACCACCCGAATTCGCCGACGACCGAAAGGGGTACATCGACCTGATCTGCACGGAGATGATTCCGGAAGCAGCCCGACTGGGGCTGGCGGATGATGTGGACGCGTTTTGCGAAGGGATCGGCTTCACTCCGGACGAGTGCGAGCGGGTCCTTCGGGTCGGGGCCGAACATGGCCTCGGAGTCAGGCTTCACGCCGACCAACTATCGGACCTGAGCGGTGCGGCGCTCGCGGCGCGATGTGGGGCACGCTCCGCCGATCACCTCGAATACACATCCGAGGAGAGCGTCCGAGCGATGGCCGCCGCAGGAACGACGGCGGTGCTTCTGCCCGGGGCGTACTATTTCCTTCGCGAGACTCAGCGCCCACCCGTGGATGCGTTCCGACGGCACGGGGTTCCGATGGCGGTCGCGACGGACCTCAATCCAGGCTCGTCCCCTGTCCGATCGCCTCTCCTGGCGATGAGCATGGCTTCGGTCCTCTTCGAGCTCACGCCGGAGGAATCCCTGGCCGGCATGACCCGTTGTGCGGCGCCGGTGCTAGGTCTGGGCGATCGAGGTGTGCTCCAGATAGGTAGCCGCGCCGACGTCGCATGTTGGAACGTGAGACACCCTGCGGAGCTGTCGTACTGGATGGGCACCAACCCGTGCACGGCGGTCGTCCACGCGGGTCGGGTGAGGCCGTGAACGAAAGCGGGCCCCCACCTGGTAAGGCGGGGGCCCGAGTTTTTCACAAGTAGCTCGCTGTGCTCAGCGGCGACGTACGCCTGTGCGGCCACTCGAGCGCGACGCCCCGGAGGACCTCGTAGGCGCCCGCGTTGGTGCGGCCCGTGGCTGGGACCGCGGAGCCGAGCGTGTCGCCGATCCCCGCGAGGGTGCTGC
>JBDGVT010000085.1:0-23049 GCA_039585495.1 Gemmatimonadota bacterium
CTGACGGTATTCCTCAGGGCCCTGCCCTTCTGATCCGATCACCTCGCGCGTCCCGGCATCCAGGTCGACGCGGTAAAGCGAGCCACCCATGGGATCCGCGACCAGAACCGTTCCATCCCTCAATTCGCGGACCGTCTGAATCGTCCCGAAGTCTTCAGGGAATACCGCAGTGGGCTCCCCGAGCGAACCGCCCGACGCATCGGCAGTCCCGTCGGACGTGTAGTCCCCGCATGCGCCGAGGCAGAGGGACACGATCAGAGCCGTGAGCTGTAGCCGACCAGAAGAACGGGAGACGGACATGGTGCGGACTCCGAAGCGGAAGAGCTGAGTTCAAACTACAACCGTAGACGCAAAAAGCTGTCGCGACGGTTGCCCAACCCCCAAACTCCTTCGCGAGCACCCCTCCTGGCCCGGCCCGACCGAACAGTCCGGGTAGTCCTCTCCCACTAGGAGTCTTTGTGAATCGTTACGTCACCGAGTTGATCGGCACCTTCTTTCTGGTCTTCACCATCGGCATGGTCGTCGTGGCTGGCACCGCCGCGGCACCGCTTGCGATCGGCTCCGCACTCATGGTCATGGTCTATATGGGCGGGCACATCTCGGGCGCACACTACAACCCTGCGGTTACGGTCGGAGTCTACCTCCGGGGTGCGATGGAGAAGGCTGACATCCTACCCTACATCGCCGCGCAGCTCCTGGGCGCCTGGCTCGCCGCGGGCGCCGTCCAACTCATCACGGGTCAGACGTTCGCTCCAGCCCCGGGTGCAGAGTTCGGCGCAGTCGAGGCACTCCTCGCCGAGATTCTGTTCACCTTCGCGCTGGTGCTCGTGATTCTGAATGTGGCGACGGCAAAGGCGACCGAAGGCAACGGATTCACCGTCATGGCGGGCGCCTTCGCGGTCGGCGGCGTCTCGGGTGGGGCGTTCAACCCCGCGGTCGGTACCGGACCCATCGTGGTCGACGCGATTGCCGGTGACGGGTCGTTCGGCAACCTCTGGCTCTACTGGGTCGGGCCGTTGCTCGGCAGCCTGGGTGCAGTCGCCGTCTTCCGGATGCAAAACCCGGAAGACGTAGCCGAGTAGTCGTCGCTAAAGGTTGAGTTCGTGCGCATCGCCCGCACCCCTCGGCACACGGATCAGGTCGACGAGGACCTGAATCTGTGGGGGGGGTGGGGGCGTGAAGCGTGACACGGTCCAGGTGATCCCGAAGTTCAGTAACATCCCGACCGTTCCGATTCCCTCGGGGCTGATCCCGAACCACCAGTTCGCGGCACTGTCGAGATCGGGCCTCACGAACTTGAAGTAGATGATGTAGGCCGCGGTGAAGGTGATCCCTGTGACCATCCCGAGAATCGCGCCTTCCCGTGTGGTCCTCTTGGAGAAGATGCCGAGGATGATGACGGGGAAGAACGAGGACGCGGCAAGCCCGAAGGCGAACGCCACGACCTGCGCCACGAAGCCGGGCGGATTCATGCCGAAGTATCCGGCGACCAGTACTGCGAGCCCCGCAGCCACCCGTGCCGCCAAGAGCTCGTCCTTGTCGCTGATCTCCGGGTGGAGGCTCCGCTTCAGCAAGTCGTGACTGACGGCTGACGAGATAACGAGCAACAGGCCGGCCGCCGTCGACAGCGCCGCTGCGAGCCCACCCGCCGCGACGAGACCGACCACCCAGTCGGGTAGCCCCGCGATCTCGGGGTTGGCGAGTACCATGATGTCCCGGTCGACCGTGAGTTCATTGGCTACCGGTGCGTCCGGACCCACGAACTGGATCCGGCCGTCCCCGTTCAGGTCGTCGAAGGATACGAGGCCGGTCTCTTCCCAGTTGGTGAACCACTCCGGCACCTCTGAATAGGGCACGTCCTGAACGCTGTTGATCAGGTTCGTCCGGGCGAAGACCGCCACCGCGGGCGCGGTCGTGTAGAGAAGCGAGATGAAGAGCAGCGCCCACCCGACGGAGATCCGCGCGTCTCGGACTCGGGGGACGGTGTAGAAGCGGATGATCACGTGAGGGAGCCCGGCCGTGCCTACCATCAGCGCCGCCGTGATGAAGAAGACGTCGAGTGTCGACTTCGTCCCGCTCGTATAAGGCGCGAACCCCAGTTCCAGATGGAGTCCGTTGAGACGCTCGAACAGAGCCATCCCGGACGCCTGGTCCACGCCCCCGAGTCCGAGCTGGGGCACCGGGTTGCCGGTAATCATGATCGAGAGGAAGATCGCCGGGACCATGTAGGCGAAGATCAGAACGCAGTATTGAGCGACCTGGGTGTACGTGATGCCCTTCATGCCACCGAGCACCGCATAGAAGAACACGATCGCCATCCCGATGATGACACCCGTGTTCACGTCCACCTCCAGGAATCGACCGAAGACGATGCCAACGCCACGCATCTGGCCGGCGACGTACGTGAACGACACGAAAATGGCGCACACCACGGCAACGATCCGCGCGACCTGAGAGTAGTACCGGTCCCCCACGAAGTCGGGCACGGTGAACGCTCCATACTTGCGCAGGTAAGGCGCTAGCAGGAGTGCGAGCAATACGTAACCGCCGGTCCACCCGAGCAGATAAACCGACCCGTCGTACCCCATGAACGAGATCAGTCCGGCCATGGAGATGAACGACGCTGCGCTCATCCAGTCTGCCGCCGTGGCCATTCCATTCGCGAGAGGGGACACCCCCGCCCCGGCAACGTAGAATTCCTTGGTCGTCGAAGCCCGCGACCAGATCGCGATCCCGATGTACAGAGCGAACGAAGCAGAGACGAGCAGGAAGGTCCACGCCTGGACGTTCATGAAGCCGACCCCTCATCCACGTCGAACTCTCGATCGAGTCGATTCATGAGCCGGACGTAGACGAAGATCAAGATCACGAATACGTAGATGGAGCCCTGCTGAGCGAACCAGAAGCCGAGCGGGTAGTTCGTGCCCGGTAGCGTGAAGGCGTTGAGCGTTTCGGCAAGCAGAATGCTCAAGCCGAACGAGACCGCGAACCACACCACGAGGAGCGCACCGACAACCCGGATGTTGCGCCGCCAATACTCCGCATGGCGGGCGACGGTCGCGGGATCCGTGACGGAAGGCGTCGGCTCGTTCTGCATCAGTGTACCCAGTCCTTTTCGCCGGAGAGGACCGCTACCGCGAGCCGATTGTCCCTCGTGGGCAGGGGGCAGGTCGCGTAGCCGGTCCACACACACGGTGGGTTGTAGGCGAGGTTGAAGTCGAGCAGGACCCTCCCGTCCTCGTCAGGCTTGTCGAACCAGACGTAACGCCCGCCCCCGTAGGTACCTCTCCCGCTCGTCTCGTCCGCGAAAACCATCATGAAGCGATCCTTGTCCGCATCACCCGTCACGTCCAGAACGTGACGATCCCCATCGATCCAGAACTCCAGAAATGCTGGCGATTCGGCTTCCGACGCGGTCCCCAAAACGTTCGGAACCAGAACCGTCTTCTCGTGAGACACCCAGCGAGCGGTCAAGCGCCAGTCGGCCGACACCGGGTACCGATCGATGTCGGTGAATTCAGCGTACGCCGGACTCTCGTTGTCACGCAGCCGAAGAGCGAACTCCTCGCCCCGGCTCACCAGAATCCAGTTGATCGACCCGTGCCGCATGACGATCGCCTTACCCGGCCCCGCCGAGCCGAGGGCCTCATTCGTAATGAGCGGGTCACCGGAGACATCAGGGGGAAATGCCCCCGAACCCGCGGGCAGACTCAACGTGGAGTCGATCCCCATCGTCACCTCGACGCCCTCAGCAGCAACGAAGCGAACCGAAGTGCCCTCACGAACCACGCGCCCGAGCACGGGGGCCGCCTTCCCTGCCGGCAGCACCACATCGTTGGATGGGTCGGCCCCGATCGTGGTTTCCCCCTCGGGAAGCCAGTACAGCCCAATCAGGGACAGCCAGGAGTCGGGTGCCGCAATTTCGCCGACCCGATTCACCATGAAGGTCTGGGCGATCATCCGGTGCTCGTCCTCATCGAGCGGGATCGGCTCAGGCGGTCCCGCTCCGCAGCCTGCGAGAGTGAGCGAACCGAGCGCGAGGGCGGCGATCGCCGCGCGCCGTTTGGGCCAGAGGCATTCGCGTACCCGCCGGGAGAGGGGACGCCTCATGGAAACCACCTCAGGATTGAGCACCATAGACCTCACGCTCCAACTCCCCATGGATGCGTGCGACCGTTTCGGCGGACGGTGGCCGGGTCACCGAAGAAACGGATACAGCGATCAGCGCGTTGACGATTAGGGACCACAATCCGCCGTGCATCCCCAGGGGGTGCGGCACCACGACGAGCGTCAGGTAGAGCACCCCGAGCCCCGCCACCAGCCCCGCCAATACCCCGTCACGCGTGAGGAGCCGCGGGCCCGGGAAGCACACGCCCAGAATCATGGGCATCAACTGCAGCGCACCGGAACCGGACAGCGTCACGAGGACCACGAGGAAGTCGAAACTCCTCACGGACAGTTGATACCCGACGACGAGCAGAGCCAGAACGATCCCGCGCCCGACCCAGACGTAGTGACTTTGGGATCGGTCAGGGGCGACGTAGCGCTGGTAGATGTCGCGCGTGAGCACGCTCATGTTCGCATGCAGGATCGAGTCGAGCGTGGACATCGCGGCCGCCGTCGCGCCTGCCAGGATCACGCCGGTCATAATCGGCGGGGCATGTGCGAACAGCAGCTCAGGGAAGATCCGATCCGGCACTTCCAGACCCGGCATCGCGATCGCTCCACCCAGCCCGACCAGGGCGGCGGGGATATAGAGCGTCATGAGGTAGATCGGCGTGGTGGCTCCCAGGAGCTTGAGCGTCTTCGCGTCGACCGCCGTGTAGTACCGCATCATCATGTGCGGCTGAAAGACGATCCCGAACGAGAGTGTGATCGACATGCCGATCCACATCCCCGGCGTGAAGAAGCCCCTCGGCCCCGGCAGCGAGAGCAGGTCCGGCCGCTCCGCCATCACCGCCTGCCATAGCTGGAGAGGGCCGCCGAAGAGTTCGTAGGCGAGGTACATCGCACCGATCCAGACCGCGAGGTACATCCAGATTCCCTGGATCACATCCGTCCAATAGACGGCTCGCAATCCACCGGCCATCAGATACGTGGCGGCCACTACGAGCAGAATCAGCGTCCCGACTTCGAACGAGATCCGGTCACCGGAGGCGATGTTGATGATGTACCCCAGGCCCTGCGCCTGAACCTGGATGTAGAGAATCGTGAATACGACCGATACGACGGCCACCGCCACGCGGACGGCTTCCGACTCGTAGAAATCGGCCAGCATGTCGGCCGGCGTGATGTACCCGAAGGCCTTGCCGAGGGCCCAGATGCGCGGACCGAGCACGTAGGTGATGGCGCCGACCAGCAACGTCCACGTACCCGCCGCCCAGAAGCCGATGCCGTGGGTGTAGAAGAACCCGCCTGAACCCAGGAAGGCGAAAGCCGAGTGGAAGGTTGCGACGACCGTCAGGTAGAGGACGACGAAGCCCGCCTTCCTTCCGTAGAGGAGGAAGTCCTCCATGTCCACGGTCATCCGCTGATTCGCGACGATCCCGAGCACCAGCGTGAGCAGGAGATAGACGAAGATCAGCCCGGTCGCGACAACCCATGCTTCCACGTCAGATCCCTCGCCGGTAGGTCCACACCAGGACGCCGATCAAGCAGGAGTAGATGGCGAACAGCGCGACGTAGAAGAACGGCAGACCGAAGATCCACAGATCCGTCCGATCGAGCACGACGTGCGTCACCGGTGGCATCGCGAGAAGAAAGAGCACCACGAACGCAATCGTGGCGGTCCAACCGTCCCGCGTGCGCGGGACGAAGTGCGAGGGAGTTCGTTGATTGCTCATGGCGGGCGAACATGCGCCCGGCAGCGCCGGCGCGCTACCGTGACGCCAGGGTACCGCGACCGGCTAGCCTCCCATGAGCACCCGTGGGTGACCTTCGAAGTCGTAACGACCTCCCCGGAGCGAAGTGGGCGTATCCCAGGGCAAGCGTGCCGACACCCTCGAGCAGCAGCAAGGGTCGGACGGACACAGGTCTGTCCCACAGAGGTGACACATCGGACAAGAGACACGCGCACCATGATTACTCGCAACCCTCACGACAGCAACGAGTTACGGACCTACTCATGCCCGCGGCACACGTCCTGCACTTTTCATCGGCAACTCTCAATGGAGCGCATCATGAAACGCGCAGCGGTGAACTCGATTCTGGTGGCGGGCGGACTCTTCCTTCTCGCGGGCAACGTGGAGGCACAACGGTCCCACGGACCTCGCGGTTTTGTAGGCCTGAGCTTTGTCGCAGCCGATCCCGTCGGGGAACTGGGCTACCTGATCGATGAAGGCTTCGGTCTGGAGTTGGCCGCCGGCGCGCCGATGTCATCCGACGGGCTCCTGAGGATCCGCGGCGACATGGGCTTCGTCATCTACGGCATCGAAGAGATGTACTTCTGCTCCTACGGGTGCCGTGTCGGGTCCGAGCTCACGACGACGAACAGCATCATCTACGGGGGCATCGGACCAGAATTGGCCATCGGGTCAGGACCGATTCAGCCTTACGTGAACGTGTCCGCGGGCCTGTCGTACTTCCTCACGTCTTCGTCGCTGGATGATCACGACGGATACGGATCGTACCTGGAAACGACCAACTACTCGGACCTGGTTTTCGGTTGGAAGTTCGGCGGCGGACTTCGGATGAGGGTCGGCAACGGGCACAACCCGGTCTACCTCGACTTCGGTGTCGAGCGACATGACAACGGGATCGCGAACTATCTGACCGAAGGCGACATCGTGGACCACCCGGACGGGAGCGTCACGATCTACCCGAACCGGACCGAAGCAGATCTCCTGAGCTTCCGCTTCGGAGTCATGGTCTCGCTGTTCTGATGGCAACGACGCAGCACGCTTGAAAAGTAAGAATCGCGGCGGGGGCCGTTCCCGTTCCGGACCGGTCACCAACCCCTGGGACGGTCACCGTCGCGGTTCTTCTTCTCAGGCCCTCTCGGTCGCCGGTCCGAAGACAGCCCGCGCCAGAGTCCGATCGACTTTCCCATTCGCGTTCCGCGGCAGCCCGGCTTCTACATGCCAAAGGCGTGGCACCTTGCCAGGAGAAAGCACCTCTCGAAGGTGAGCGTCGACCTCTTCGGTATCGAATTCACCCACCACAGGTTCGACCCACGCGGCGACGCGTTCGCCCCAGACGTCGTCCGGGACACCCACGACGCACGCGTCGATCACGGACGGATGGGCCCGGATCGCCTCCTCGACCTCCATCGCGTCGATGGTCACACCCCCGGACACGATACGATCGGCTCTGCGGCCGGTGATCCAGAGGTGCCCATCTCCATCCAGGCGACCCATGTCTCCGGTTCGATACCATCCAAGTGAATCGGTGAGCGGGGCGGATACGTCTCCCACGTACTCGAGCGCCCGCGTCGGCCCGCGTGTCTCGACCTCACCGTCGTCTGTGATTCGCACCTCGACCCCGGGCATCGGTGGACCCACCGTGCCAGGCTTCTGCCGCGAAAGCTCAGGTGGAGCCGTGGAGATCTGCGAAGACATCTCGGTGGCACCGTACGTGAGCGCGAGCGGCCAGCCGGCTTCACGTGCTCGGTTCACGAGCCCCTCAGGAGCATGCGCCCCTCCGATCAGAGCACAACGGAGTGTGGGGGGCGGCGGGGCTTCTCCACGGAACTCCAGAAGCTGATGTAACTGTGTTGGCACAAGCGACAGATGGGTCACCGCTCGCCCCTGGATATTGAACTCACCCGGTCCGTCGATCAGCCGCGAGATCCGCTCGGTTCGGTACGGGCCGGTCGCGAAGAGTGCGCTGCCCAGCAGGATCGAGCGGACGATGATCGCAAGTCCGCCGACATGCGCCGGCGACAGGGAGAGAAGCCACGCATCGGTGTCGTGAAGTGAAAGCCGCTCGATCGTCCCCGCAGCATTCTCCGCGAGATTTGCCCACGACAGGGCAACTCCCCGCGGTTGCCCGGAGGTGCCCGACGTCCAGAGAATCGTCTGGGACTCCGCCGGGACGACCGCTCCTCTCAGAGTGGAGCGAGCCCGCTCGAACTCGGCTTCGGAGAGTCGCGGGTTGAGGGGAGCAGGCACGGCCCCGAGGCGCCACACGGCCAGAAGATCGATCACTCCCCGCGAATCGGGCTCGACCCTCGTCGTCACGACGCCGCCCGCGTGGAGTCCGTCAGCTTCGAGTTCGGCCACCCTCTTGTCGACGGCCAATCCGAGGTCGTCGAAGGTCCAGACGCGTTCGTCGCTGATCAGAGCTGTGGCGTTCCCACGACCGGCCGACTCGGCGAGCAGGTCCACGACCATCAGCCGAGGCCGAGCCCAAGGGCCAACAGGACGCCGTAGACGGCGACGACCCTGGCCGTCCCCCCCAGCGCCGCGATGAGTTCAGCGGGTTCGGAGTATCCGAAAACGGCACGCAACGGCGACACGCAAAGCAGGCCCGACGCGAGTGCTGCCAGCGAAAGCGGCGGCCAACTGAACGACACCACGCCGACAACGGGCACTGCCGCGGCCGCCATCAGAACCAGGACGTACTCGGCCTGGGTGCCGCGAACGCCTATGCGCACGGCGAGCGTCCGTTTCCCCGCTCGCTCGTCGGTCTCGATGTCGCGCAGGTTGTTCACGACGAGAATCGCCGTACTCAGGGCCCCGAGTCCGGCCCCGGCCAGAAGCGCGTCGAGCGGCCAGGTGAGGGCCTGCACGTAGTACGTGCCGCCGACGGCGACGAGACCGAAGAAGACGAACACGAAGACATCGCCCAGGCCGTGATAGGCGAGAGGAAAAGGGCCACCCGTATAAAGCACGGCACACGCCACCGAGGCCAACCCGATCAGGACAATCGGCCAGCCTGCCACCGAAACCAGATAGACACCAACGAGCACGGCCGCCGCCAGCGTGGCCATCATGCCTCGACGCACGACCTCCGGCGCGAGGATTCCGGCCTGGGTCACGCGCACCGGACCGATCCGTTCCTCGGTGTCTCCACCACGTACGAAGTCGTAATAGTCGTTCGCCAGGTTGGTGCCGATCTGAATCAGTACGGCACCAAGCAGCGCTGCGGCGGCAGGTAACCAGTCCAGCGCGTCGTGGAATGCAGCGAGCCCGGTTCCGGTCAACACGGGAGCAATAGCGGCAATGAGCGTCCGAGGACGCGCCGCCAGCAGCCAGGCTCGCGCCGGGGTCATGTCCTCGTGTTCGACGCTCACCTCGGGATCACATCAACGCCAGGTGCTCAAGACCCGCGTACCGACGATGGAATCGAGCTGGGGATAGGAGCGTCGGAGGTAGTCGTTGCCCTGCAACCTGATCGAATCTTGACTCGGAGTGCGATCCGCGTAAGCCGAGTAGAAACCGTCGATGACCTCGATCCCTTCCTCGATCACTCCGATGGGTGGGTATCCGACGATTCCACCGGCCTCCATGTCGTCGAGCCGGACGTTGTCGACCAGATTCACGAACAGCGTGTACGATCGGCTCTCCGGTCCTCCTCGGGCGAAGCTGACGACACCTCTGAGATTGCTCTCGACCGTGGGCTCGTCCGGCAGGGTGTGTTCACGCCACACCGAATCGAGACTCAGGTCGCCAGAGAATCCCCACTGGGCCACGAATCCGTCCACCACCCGGTAGATCCGAGCGCCCGCGTAGAAGTCGTTGTCCATGAGGTGGTACGCGCGATCGACCCCGAGAGGCGACCAGGCGCGATGCATCTTCAGGTGGAAGATCCCCTCACTCGTCGCCACCTCGACCAGGAAAGAGTCGGGCGCCGGAGCGGCCAGCATATCGGGTGTCGGATCGTACAGGGCGGCGTTGTGACCACACGCCGCCACCGCAATTACGGCGAGCAATGTGACACACGCAGACCTCACCCGCGGGCCTGTCCCCCCCCTTACCATGGGAGCCAAGGATACTGGCGGAAGTTCGGGGGTCGCTTCTCCAGATAGGCCTTCTTCCCTTCCTGTCCCTGCTCCGTCATGTAGAAGAGCATCGTCGCATTGCCTGCCAGTTCCTGCAGCCCAGCCTGGCCATCGACATCCGCGTTGAACGCACTCTTGAGGAGACGGATCGCGAGAGGGCTCATGCGCATGATCTCCTGGGCCCACTGCCAGCCCTCTGCCTCCAGCTGCTCGAGTGGGACGACCTTGTTGACCATGCCCATCTCGTAGGCTTCCTCCGCCGAGTACTGACGGCAGAGATACCAGATCTCCCTCGCGCGCTTCTGACCGACCTGCCGCGCCAGAAACGAAGAACCGAACCCTCCGTCGAACGAGCCCACGATCGGCCCGGTCTGCCCGAACACCCCATTGTCCGCGGCGAGGGTGAGATCGCACACCACGTGCAGAACGTGCCCGCCGCCGATGGCGTATCCGGCAACCAGCGCGATCACGGGCTTAGGCATCGATCGCATGTATCGCTGCAGTTCGAGCACGTTCAGGCGGGGCACGCCGCTCTTGCCCACGTACCCGGCTTCTCCCCGCACCTTCTGGTCACCGCCAGCGCAGAACGCCCACTTCCCATCCTTTGACGGTCCGTTCCCGGTCAGAAGCACGACGCCGATGTCGGGGTCCTCTCCGGCGTCCCGAAATGCTTCCTGCATCTCGAGCAGCGTGTCAGGTCGGAACGCGTTGCGGACCTCCGGACGGTCGAAGGCGATCCGGGCGACCCCGTCGCACTTGTGATAGGTAATGTCGTCGTACGCTTTGACTTGCTTCCAGTCGGGTTCTGTCATCTCAGTCTGTTCTTCAGGTTGATCGAGTCATTCGTCGCGCGCTTACCCCAACACATCGCTCACGCTCCGAGCCACCGCATCCTCCACCTCGAGGTGCCGTCGGTGATTCGCTTCACGGTCCGTCCGTACCCGCAGCACCGCACTGTGGCCGTGGGACAGTGCCCGGCGGAGCGCAGCCCCGGTATCCCCGATTTCCACGTCGCTGAACCGGATGCCCTGTGCCTGAGCCACGTGCTCGAAGTCGATCCCGTGCGGCGTCGCGAAGAAGCGTGTGAAGTGAGGTTCGTGGCCGGAAATGGGCAATCGGTGGAAGATGCCTCCACCATCGTTGTCGATGAGGACGAACACGACGGATGCATCCTCCTCGCGACTCCAGAGGAGCCCGTTCTGGTCGTGGAAGAAGGCGACATCCCCGATAACGCATACGGTTGGCCCCTCTTGTTGGGATGCTACACCGAAGGCCGTCGATACTACGCCGTCGATGCCGCTCGCGCCTCGGTTCGCGAAGATGTTGGTGGGCTCATCACGGGGATGTCCGTATCCGTCGAGATCGCGAACCGGCATCGAGCTGGATACGACGAGTGCTCCACCGGACGGAAGCACACCCAGGGCCATCGAGAGTATGTCGCCCTCGTGGGGCATCTCGTCCTCTGTGCCCTCCAACGCAGTCAGTGCGGCCTCTTCGACGTCGCTCCATAGAGCGGTCCAGTCCCCAGCACTTCCGTCCTGGCCCGTTCCGGTCTCATGTCTTTCTGAGAGGGCGTCCAGCGTGACGACCGGATCGGCCTGGACATAGTGAGTCGCGGTCGTGCCGTGGTCCTTCCAGCGCCCTGACGAATCGACGACCAGATGCGTGGCCTGGTGGTGCTCCGTCATCCAACTTTGCAGCGCCGCCGATGTGGGTGACGTCCCCACGCGCACGATCACGTCCGGGGAGAGTCTCGCCCTCACTGCGGCGCTCTTGAGGAAAAGATCGTACGCGGCGACGGCATGAGCTCCGTTCTTGTGCGCGTAGCGAGCTCCCGAGAGAGGATCGGCGAGCACGGGAAAGCCTGTCACGGAAGCGAGACGCAGCACCGCGGCCCCGACCGATGCGGCCCGCTCGTTGGGGCCCGCGACGATCACCCCCCGCTCGGTTCTCAGGAGTCCGGCCAGCTCGCCGAGACGCTCCGCAGATAGCGTTGAGCTTCCGGCCCTGACATCGATCCAGGGCGAACCGTCGAGCCGCCCGGTGGCTCCGGACTCGACCGACTCCGGCCCCGCGTCGACCTCGACCGGCTCGAGCGGCTTGTCGAACGGGAAGTTCAAGTGGACGGGCCCGGCGTCGGCTCCGACCGAGGCCGCATGAGCCCTTCCGACGACCGCTCGCAGGTGCCGGAGCGCCGCCTCATCGCTGGAGGGCGGCGCAATGTCGAAGAACGCGCGCACGAACCCTCCGTAGATCCTCACCTGGTCGATGGCCTGGTTCGCATCGGAGTCCCGGAGCCGATGAGGGCGATCCGCGGTGAGCACCATGAGAGGCACACCGCTCTGCGACGCTTCGACCACTGCGGGCAGCACGTTTGCGACCGCGGTCCCGGAGGTTGTCACGATCGCCGCGGGCTCTCCCAGGGCCTTCCCAACACCCAGCGCGAAGAAGGCCGCGGATCGCTCATCGAGGTGCACCCGCATACGGAAGCGGGCGTCCCGAGCGAAGGCGAGCACGAGTGGCGTCGAACGCGAGCCGGGCGCGACCACCACCTCCCGGACCCCTATCCTGGCGAGTTCATCGGCCACCGCCCGGGCCCACACTGTGGTGACGGCGGGGTCGCTCATCCTGTACCTGATGCAGCGGACCCCGACCTCGACCCCGATCCCGAGTCCTGCATCGAGATAGCGGCACCACTCGAACGGAGCGCCTCGAGCATCGGCTCGAACTTGATGGCGGTCTCCTCCCATTCGAGCGCTGGAACGGAGCCCTCCACGATTCCCGCTCCCGCGAAGAGTCTCCATCCCGACCCAGTCGAGACGCCTGTGCGCAGAGCGGGCGCGAACACCCCGTTGCCCTCGGCATCGAACCATCCGACCGGACCCGCATACCAACCTCGCTCGAACGGTTCTTCGTCCGTGAGGAACCGCATCGCGGAGTCCCGAGGCAGGCCACAAACGGCAGGGGTCGGATGTAGCAGCCGGAGCAGGTCGAGCACGCCGACACCGGCAGGAACGCTGGCCCTGATCTCCGTCTCGAGGTGCTGAATCCGGGCGAGCGTGAGGACATGCGGTTGCGGATCCGTCCGGATCTGATGTGCCACCGTCTCCAGGCGAGCCACCATGTCGTCGAGAGCGATCCTCTGCTCTGACCTGTCCTTATCGCTGGCAAGGAGCCGCGCCGCGAGCTCGGCCTGTTCTCCGATCCAGCCACGGCCGTGGCGTGGAAGACCCCATCACGAAGCGTCGCGACGGTCTCCGGTGCGGCACCAACGATGGCTGAGCCGGAGGAAGGTTCGAACATGAACACGTGACTGCCACGATTCACCTCCCAGAGGTGACCCACGACATCGACGGGGTCGATCGTGGCCTCCAGCTCGACATCGAGCGTGCGCGCGAGCACCGCCTTGGAGATCTCACCGTTCCGTATTGCCCCGAGCGAGGCTCGGACCGCCGCCTCCCAGTTGGTGCGGTCGGTCGGGGTTCCCGATCCAGCCGCGGGCCGTATCGTCGCCGGGAAGTCCGCGAGTGTGGCGAGTTCCGCCCTGAGTCTCTCCGCCTGGTGACGCAGACGACCGAAGACGTGACGGTCGTCTCCCTCCTCGACGAGCGTCCGCGCTCTCAGCCAGGCATCCCCCGATTCGTCACCCTCGAGTTCGAACACCGGTACGTGGAAGAGCGAGGACGGAAACTCCGACCACACACCTCCGGCTTCGTGGTCCGAGCGGAACGAGAATCCGCCGTAAAACCTCATCCGCGGCGCGCGTGCCGTCCCCTCAGGCAGAATCGGTGCGAGCGCCACCTCCTTCGCGGACATGGCGACGGAGTCGAAGCGGTCCTCTGCTTCGCTCCGACCGCCCCTGAGCTCTACGGCAACGCCGCGGTGCGCCACCCAACGATCGCCGCGCGCCCAGAAGCCCCGTTCCTCACCCGCGGCGTGGCGGAGAAAGATGTCCGGACGAAGGTCGGGCGCAGGTATCGTGACCGTGGCGAGACGGCGACGTGTCGAGGAGGCCAACGAAGCTCCCGTTGGAGTCGATCGGATCGTCCACATCGGACGACCGGCTCGCCAATATAGGGAGGTCCGCCGGTCGCGGAACCGCAATCAGTCCGAAAGGACCCGCGAGATAACCACACGACGCTCTACCGTCGTACCTGAGATGGCTTCACCGTCGGGTCCTGCCGGCGCCCTCCGGATCTCGATCCGCTCGATGTCGGCCCCTGCCGGTCCGCTCACCCACGACGACTCGCCGTCCGAGAGGAGCGCCCCACCCTCTTCCACGACGATCGATGCGTGAAGGCTCGTGGGCGTCCGCACAACGGGCAGCCAATAGAGGGGAGCAAGCAGCGCGACGGCTGCAATATGCCTCACCCACCTGGGTTCTCTGCGGGGCACTCGCTGGAACAGAATGCGGTGGACTCGCTCCGAAAGCCCGCGACCGTCACGCCCTACAACGGACATCAGCACAGGCTGGCTCGGCCCCGGAAGCGCCCACTCGGCGACACGACAAATGGAAGTCGCGAGCCCGACGGCCGCTCCAGTCCGGCTCACCGCCCAATCGTCACAAAGATGCTCAGAGATCTCGTCGACCTTGGCCAAGCCGAGTCGGTTGAGCGGTTGCAGCCAGAAGATCGTCGCCAGAGTTCGGAGCGCCGTCGACCAGAGCGGGTCGCGCCGGATCACATGTCCCATCTCGTGTGCGAGGACCGCGCGGAGTTCGTCGTCCGTGAGTTCGCTCTCGCAACGCGGGGAAATCGCGATCGTTCCGTCGGGTAGAACACACGCGGTGTTGAGGACCTGGGAGCTTTTGACCCCAACGGAGCGACACCCTCGCTCGCCCTCCTGTAACTCCCTCAAGATCCTTCGGGACCGAGGAGCCGCTTCGGAAAGAGACCGCGTCAGAAGGGCCAGCGACCCCCGACGGCGCAGGAGCACGGCGCATCCGATGCCGCCACCAAGAAGCCACAGGATGAGCGCTCCGTGCCACCAGGCGAAGGCCCCGTCGGCTCCGCACACGTCTTCGAGGGAGCTCATGAGGGGCACCCCCCGTCGCACCTCGCTGCGCAGCAGGCCCCTGCACTCCGGGGAGGGATCGATGAGACGCGCCCGAATCTGAATCGGTGGGGGGGAAGCTTCGCCTACCCAGGCGAGTTGCCCTGCCTCCGCGTTGTGGAAGCGCTCGGACAGAGACGCGTAGTCGACGGTCAAGGACGGCGTGCTTCGGAGCGAAGCCATCGACGCGGTAGCCACCCCCGCCAGCAGTGCCAACTTCCAGAGAAAGTCCTTTGTAACAGCCTGAAGCGGGGCGAAACGGGTCAACGCCCAGGTCCCGAGAATCAGGGCCGTGCTGTGCATCAGGTAGGTGAGCAGCCAGGTCGCGGTCCCGTCCGCGAGCCGAACCAGAACGTCAGGCATCGCGGCGGCTACCGTTCTCCACTGCGGTGTCGAGCATCTCGCGAATCCGCTTCAACTCCTCGGGGTCGACCTCGTCGGTTTTGACGAGATGACTCAGAAGGGCTGCGGGATCGCCGCCAAAGAGGTTCTCCGTCAGTTCCTTGACCTTCGAGCGTCGGACCTCGGAGCGGGTCACCATGGCGCGATACACGTATTGGCGACCTTCCCGGCGGTGTGACAGAACGCGCTTTCGCTCGAGCCGAGACATAATGGTCGCGACGGTCGTCAGCGCGAGCGGGCGGCGAGCGGTCACGCGCTCCCACACATCCTGAGTCGTCGCCTCTCCTCGTTCCCAGAGAACGCGGAGAATCGAGAGTTGCAGCGCACGAGTCGCTCCTGCTTCCGAATGTGCCCGTTGGACGCCAATCCGGGTCCCTGCGGTTGCCCTGCGGCGAGAACGGTTCGCTCAGGGCAGCTGGTGCACAGGCTCGGTCACGGTGTACCCGAGCTCCTCGTCGATCGTGTTCTCGGAATAATCGATCCAGAAGTCGATCGGGACCCCGGTTTCGGGGTCGTACGTGACGTCGATCTGGTGCGCGTCTCGTTCGTAGGCATCCTCGAGAACGTCGAACAGGCCGTCGACCACGGGGAACAGGTCGTCGAAGGACGCCGGCACGGGGTCGCCACTACCGACGTAGACGCGCTCCACCACCGCTCCCACCTCCACCGTCACACGGATGGGACCGCGGGCCGCCTCTCCACAGAAGCACCGACGCTCCAGTGCGTATTCATAGGCCGAGGGACCGATGCGCGCCCAGAGCTCCCGGTTGCGCGACAGTTCGTCACGGGGTCCATTCCCCAGACCCAGGGTGTCACACGTCGAAAGGAATGCCGCGGCCACGACGATGGCCAGAACGGCTCGTGCGCTCCCTGCCTTCCGACGGTGGTAGCCCATCTCGGGTGACCCTTTTGACGAGATCCTGTGCGCTGCTGCGGATATCTGATATGACGAACGACGGACTCCGATGTGACACCGGGCAAAAAACCGGGGCGTGACGCCACATCTTGTACTATCTTGCCTGCGACCCGGGCCGCAAAACCGATTTTGGCGATTTTGGGAAGGGTGATGAGCAAAGACGACGCTCCATGGCATGCCCCGACGAACCCCCCGCCGCTTTCCTGGCCTCCGCCGGGACTCGAGCGGCTACAGGGAGGGCTCTGGCGCGTCATCGGGCTCTGCTGGACGGGAAGCCTCATTCTCGTGCTGCCCCTTCTGTGGGCGCTTGCGGTGGAGCAGCCCTTCTACAGCCTCGGCCCCTTCGAAGACAACTGGGAGCTCGGCATGGGTATCGCCGCGCTCGGGGCCGTGCTCATCGTCTTCACGTTCGGACAGCTATGGGCGGTCATGCGGGCTGCGGCGAATGCCGCGGACCGAGGGTACGGAAGGCTCACGATCCTCGAAGTCGCATGTGATTCGGGGCGAGATACCGGCTTCCTGATCCAGGGAAAGCGCCACTTCGCCTCCCTCGACGAAGACCGTCAGGTGTCGGTGGTGCGAGCCCGACTGCTCGGGGCCGTGCTTCTTCTCGCATCGGCGCTCTGGCTCGTGGTCGGCTTCGGAATCGCGATCCTGCTCGCGGCGCGAGGCTTCGTTACGCCGAGCGGAATCTGGCTCATGACCATGGGGCCGACCGGACTCATGGCCGTCGCGGGCGCGTTTTTCATCATCACGCAGAACACGACCGTACGCGGACTCCAGACCGAGTGGAACGCGCAGGAAGGTGTCGACCGGATCCACACCGAGTCGGTCGCGTGGAACGAAGGGCTGGACCAGGCGAAAGACGCCATCGCCCTGGGTGCGGGACAACGAAATGAGGGAGCGCGGTTCCGTGCGGGGGCTGCTGCCGTCGTGGTGCTCTTCATTCTGGCGTTCGGGCCCACCGCGACGATCGCCGTCACGACGGCCATCGGTCCGATCCTCGCGGAAATCGCCGTCCCGACCTTCCTGGCGGTCCAGGAGATGGCGGGTGGAGCGGAAGTCCTGGGTTCGAGATCGAAAAGGACCCGGCGGTGTCGCCGGCCGACGCCGGCTCCGCATTGCAGAACATCGCCTTCGTCGGCTTCACGGGCGACGCCGAGCCGATGGAACAGGATCCTGCGACGCTGTACGAGACGGGATGGTTCCCGGGGCCCGACTTCCCCGACCCGTTCTCCGAGTCGGTCGCGGCCGAGCTCATGCGTCGTCCGCTCAACGAATTCTCACCGGACGAGCAGGCGGCACTTCGGCAGGCGGCTTCCCACCCCGCGCATGACGAGTTTCACCTCATGGCCCGGGCACGCATCATCGACGTGGTGAGCGGCCGGTGGTCGTTGCCCTTCCCCGACTCCTTGACGTTCCAGGAGCTACCGTGGCCCAGATTCCAGGCCTTCCGCACGGCCGGCCTCGCCCAGGTCGCGAAAGCGACCGTCGAAGTCTCCAACGGGCGAGCGGAGGACGCCGAGCATACGCTCCAGGAACTGATCTCGACCGGCTTTCTCCTCATCGACCAGGGCCCGACGCTCCTCGACAACCTCATCGGGGTCGAGTTGACGCGCATGGGCGCCGACGGACTCGAAGGGTATTACGCCCGCATCGGCCAACCCGACCGGGCGGAATCACTCGCCTGGGCTCGCGAAGGAGCGCTGGGAGCCGCACGCAAGTCGAGAGCCGGCCTGATTCCGGAAGACGCGCGGGCTCTGCTCCAGGGCGTACCCGCTCTCGTCGAGAACGAAGACGCTTTGCGCGGTCTTCGCTGGGAGTACTTCGCGACCTTCAACATGCTGGCCCCCTGCATCAACCTGCACAAAATGGTCTTCGGGCCGGACGAGACCTACGACGATTGGCGTCAGAGCGCTGAGCGGGCCATCGTGCGCGTCCCGGGTGAGCAGGAGTTGTTCGACCTCGCCGAAAGCGGTGTGCTGGGATCCGGAGGACAGGACCTCGAGGGCTTCCTTCCGCGGTTCCTCAGCCTTGTACTTGGAAGCGGCGGTGCGCCGGGCAGCTGTGCGTCGTTGATCGCTTCGCTCCAGTCATGAGGCACGCCCACCCGCGATCGCTTGGCGCGATGCCAGTTCGCGTCGTGGGCGCCCTGACTGCGGTGTTGTTCGGCGCCGGCTGCGGTGCAGCATCCGAGAGCGGAAGCACACCGGCCGCTGCCGAAACCGCTCCCGCACTGGATGCGGACGTCTTCATAGCACCTCTCGTACGCGACCCCTCCGGGGCCCTCGCCATCGGTGTCCTGACCAACATCTCTCGACGTCCAGGCTACGATAATCAGCCGCACTTCACGCCTGACGGGTCCGGCCTGTGGTACACGGTCATCGACGAGCACGACGGGCAGGCCGACATCTGGCGGTACGACTTTCAGGGACCGAGCGTAACGCGCGTCACGATGAGCAACCCGGAGAGCGAGTACTCTGCGACCCCCCTCCCCGATGGCTCGGGGATCTCGACGATTCGGGTGGAAGCAGATTCGACTCAGCGCCTCTGGCGGTTCGACGCCGACGGCTCGAACGGCTCCCCGGTATTCGAGGACGTGGCGCCGGTCGGGTACCACGCGTGGGCCGACGAGAACACCGTCGTAATGTTCGTCCTGGGTCGACCCGCCACGCTCCAACGTGGGGACATTCGCACGGGTCGGGCGGAGGTGCTGGCGGAGAGAATCGGCCGGTCCATCCTGCGAATCCCGTCGTCGAACGACGTCAGCTACGTGCAGATGCACGAGGACGGCTCCTCGACGATCATGCGCCTCCCGGCGGACGGCTCCGCCGCGGAACCGATCGCTGACGGAATCGAAGGCGGTGAGTTCCACGCCTGGACCCCGGACGGCACCCTTCTCATGGCACACCAGGCCGTGATATACGCCTGGCGTGGGGAAGGCGGGGCGGGCTGGAGTCCGATCGCCGATTTCGAGGCAGCACACATTTCGGTCTCGAGGCTCGCCGTGAGCGCCGACGGCTCCCAGATTGCGATCGTCGGCGAGCCCGACATGATCGACGAACTTCCCGGAGGCTGATCCGGGACGTCTGCCCAAGCGCACGGCCCGAGAGGCATCCATGAAGCGCAGCATCCTCCCGACCCTGATTCTGCCGTTCCTTATCCTCCCCGCGAACCTCAGCGCTCAGGACGCAGCGGCTCGAGTCGTTCGACTGATCCCGAGTGTGCAGCAGCTGACCGTTGCCGTGGGGTCGCGCGCTCCCTTCTCGGTGCGCGCAGTGGACGCGGGCGGCAACGACGTCGACGTGCCCCTTCGGGTCATCGGACCGCGCGACGCCGTACGCGTCGGGGGTGGTTTCGTCGAGGGGCTCCGCCAGGGCGATTTCGAAGTCGTCGCCACCCTGGTCGTACCGGCAGGTTCGGGACTGCAGCCCATGTCGGTGACGATCCCGGTGGTCGTGTCCTGGCCCGCCGTGACGTCGATCAGAATCGAGTCAGCGGAGGGATCTCTGTTCACCCGGACCACGCTCGCGCACAAAGCGACGGCCACGCACGCCGACGGATCCCGAAGGCCGGACCCGGCCGTCGAGTGGTCCACGTCCGATGAAGCGATCGCGGTCGTCGACGCCTTCGGAAACGCCACCGGAGTGTCGGCGGGAACAGTCACGGTCACCGCGACCTTCGAGGGCCGCTCCGCGACCGTCGACTACTCGGTAGAGTCGTTCCCCGGAACGACACTCTCGCTCGAGGGAGGCCCGGTGGAAGCCCGCACCGGAGACGTGATCCGGTTCGAGGCCATCGTTCGTGACGCTTCGGGGCAACGCCTCGACGACGTCCCGGTCAATTGGTCGCACAGCTATACGGCGACGGAAGGCATGCTTGGGGTCGCCGCTACGGGTCAGATCCGCAGCGACGGAGCGTATGTCGCCGACGTGCCCGGGATCCACACGGTCACCGCATCGGCCGGAGGATTGAGCGCACACCACGCTTTTCTCGCGGCCCCGCGTGACGTCGTGCAGGAAGTGGAGATCGTCGGGCACGGCCTCGAGGACTGGTTCCGCACGACCGACATCTGGGTCTTCGAGGGCGTCGACGGTCGGGACTATGCCATCACCGGCTCGAAGGTCTCGGGCGGGTTCGCCTTCTTCTACGACGTCACGAACCCGGCAGTGATCACGAAGGTCGACTCCGTGCAGGTGAATGCCCGGACGGTGAACGACGTGAAGGCCTCGCCCGATGGACGCTACGCGGTGCTGTCCCGCGAGGGATCCACCAACCGCAGGGACGGCCTCGTCATCCTCGACATGCAGAATCCACGCGCGCCCGTCGTAGCCGCCAACTTCGAGGACGGCATCACCGGCGGTGTGCACAACATGTTCGCCCAGGACGACTACCTGTTCGCTCTGTCCAACGGCGACAAGTACGTCATCGTCGACATGACGGACATCTACAACCCGCGCTACGTCTCGGAATACAACCACCCCGACAGCCGGCTGCACGACGTCTGGGTCAGCAACGGGTTGGCCTACTCCTCGGAGTGGGGCACGGGTGTGGTGGTCGTGGACGTCGGGGACGGTCGGTGGGGAGGCTCCATCGAGAATCCGGTCTTCGTGACTTCGTACGCGACTCCGGACGGGAAGACGCACGCGACCTTCCCGTACTACCAGGAGGACACCGGGAAGACGTACCTCTTCCTCGGTGATGAATGGATGAACCGTTCGGGCCTCGCATGGGCAGGCTATCCCCGATCCATGGGCTCCTATCAGAGTCGTTACGACCCCGAGACCGGCACCGGTGGTATTCCACTCGTGACCCGCGGGTACATCCAGATCGTCGACTTCACCGATCCGGAGAATCCGGAGATGGTCGCACGGTACGAGGTGCCCGAGTTCGGGACGCACAACCTCTGGGTCGAGGACGACAAGCTCTATCAGGCCTACTACGAGGGCGGACTGCGGGTCGTGGACGTGAGTGGTGAACTGATGGGCAACCTCTACACGCAGGGACGCGAGATTTCCGTGTTCAAATCCGCGTCACCCGCGGGCTACACGCCCAACGCGACCATGGTCTGGGGAGCGCAACCCTACAAAGGGCACGTGTTCTTCAGCGACACCAACTCCGGTCTCTGGTCGATCAAGCTGCTCCCGAAGACGAGGCCCATCTCCTAGTCGAAAAGCGCCTCGAAGTGCATCAGGCACGCACCCCACCCTTCTTCGTGCCCCTGCCTCGCCTCTTCGGCTGGGAAGCCGTCGTGTAGAAGCACCACTTCGGTTCCGCCCTCGACCTCTTCGAATTCCACGGTGACCACGGTCTCACCCACTCGGTGAGCCTCCTCCCGCCAGTCCCAGGTATACACGAGGCGCTTCGGCTCGTCGATCTCACGGTACGTGCCGAACGCGGTGTAAGCGTCGTCTTCGACCTGCATGGCCAGTTCGAACGCTCCGCCGACCCGGAGATCGCACGAGAAACTCTGCACCCCGCCGGGCGCGGGGCACGCCCACTTCTTCATGTGTTCGGGCTGGGTCCACGCGTCCCAGACAGCCTGGCGGTCTGCTCGGATCGTCCGACGGATCCGTACGGCGTTCACGGTTTCGACACTCATGACGTTGCTCCTCCTTCCAGGTAAGCGGCCAGCGAGTCCAGCTGCTGTGACCAGAATTTCCGGTGGGTCTCGATCCAGCCGCTCGCGGCTTCGATCGATTCGGGATCAAAGGAGCACCTTTGTATACGCCCGTCCTTCTCGCGCCTGATCAGCCCCGCCCCTTCCATCACCTTCAGGTGTTTCGACACCGCCATCAGCGATACGTCGAAAGGTGCGGCGAGATCGGACACGGAAGCACGCTCCCCTTTCGCCAGTCTCGTCAGGATTGCGCGTCGCGTCGGGTGTGCCAGAGCAGCGAACGTCTTGTCGAGGATGTCGTCAGAGAGCGAACGTCTTGTCGAGGATGTCGTCAGAGGAGGCGACCACATGCATCTCCCTTAGTAAACCGATTGGTTTAGTATAATGCCGAAGGAGCGCGGCGCAACTGGCAACCGGGAGTGCCCGTGGAGGCGGACGCGGTCAGGTCAGGCGCCGACCCAGCTCTTCCACTCTTCTTCGGCCAGGCCCACCGACAGGTGGTTGCCGCTGCGGACGAGGGGCTGCTTCAGGATCAGCGGCTCCTCACAGGCGATCTCCAACCACCGATCATCACCGTAGTACGCAGCCTGCAGTCCCAAAGACTGGAATCGCTTGGCGTCGCGATCGATCAAGTTTTGTTCGCCGAACTTCTGAAAGAAGCGCTTCAATTCACCCTTCGACGGCTTCCGTTGCTTGAAGTCCATGAAGTGGATCTTGATGCGACGCTCTTTGAAGAAGCGCTCCGCCTTGCGGACGTTCGCGTCGTTTTTGACGCCGAAGATCTGTACATCCATGCCGACAAAGGTAAGGGCCGACGCCCCTCGTGGGAGCGCCGACCCTGCCTCGCCCCGAGTGGCTCCGCCCAGCAGAAGCATCACCCGCTTGCTTCCTCAAGGCCGTTGCGCTAGCCCTCGAAGATGGATCTCCAACTCGGTCTGTTTCCGGACGAGCCTTCCCTTCCGGAGCCCACGCCCGTGGGCCCGGTAGAGGTAGACCACCGTCTTGCGGGTGTTGCTCGCCGGCTGCCCGAAACGCTCAGGATGGGGACCTCGTCCTGGAGCTTCCCCGGTTGGGACGGGGTCGTCTACGATCGTAGGGTGTCCCAGAGGACTCTGGCCC
>JBDGVT010000086.1:0-13267 GCA_039585495.1 Gemmatimonadota bacterium
ACAAGTTGCGCGAGCTCGGCTAGTGGTTTGCCACCGGCCCTCCGTCTGAGCAGTGCGCTGCCCCGGCTGTGACGCTACCGAAAACCGCGTAGTCGACACGCGGGCGAGTCGTGGGGGGCGTGCGGTGCGCCGCCGCCGCGAGTGCACCGTCTGTGGCGCCCGGTTCACGACCTACGAGTACGTCGAGGAGCGTCCGCTTCAGGTTCTCAAGCGATCCGGAGCGGTCGAGGACTTCGATCGGGTCAAACTGCTCCGGAGCGTGAAGGTAGCGTGCGCGAAACGACCCGTGTCGGCGTCCGAAATGGAGGCGCTGATCGATGACATCGAGGACGAGTTCTCGAGGGAAGCCGGAGTCGAGATTCCGAGTGTCCGCCTCGGTGCACTCGTGATGAGTAGACTCAGTCCTCTCGACCGTGTGGCGTACGTTCGATTCGCTTCCGTGTACCGGAACTTCCAGGACGCGGGTGAGTTCCAAGAGTTCGTCGACGAAATGGCAGCAGCGCAGGAACGTGAGGAGCAACGGCGCAATCAGGTCGAGTTGCCGATCTGATCGTTTTCGCGCTCGGCGACGCCCGGGTCCCGGGACGTTCGTACCTCCATTGACCTACCGTCCAGAGTAGATGCAAAAGCGAAACGCAAGGGGCGAGATGCCCTTCCTGGACCACCTCGAGGAACTCCGCTGGAGGATCCTCTGGTCGCTGATTGCGGTCGTCATCGGCACGATCATCGGCTTCGTCTTCGTGCATTACTTCGGCGTACTCGAGCTCCTCGTCCTCCCGATTCGAGAGGCCTACGAGGACCCGAATCTCAAACTGATCTTCCTCTCGCCCGCAGACCCGTTCTTCGTGACGCTGCGGCTCGCGATCTACTGCGGGATTCTGCTGGCCCTCCCGATCCTCGTGTATCACACGTGGTCGTTCCTGTCACCGGCCCTCGAGAAGACCGAGCGTCGGGCCATCGTACCGGCCCTGTATCTGGGACTGCTGCTTTTCATCGGCGGCGTGGCCCTCGCCTACTTCGCGGCGTTGCCGGTAACACTCGAATTCTTCAAGGCGTTCCTCTCCGAATCTCTCGAGGGCAGCCTCGAGATCAACGCGACCCTCGGTTTCGTTTCTCGCGTTGAGTCTCATGGGGCTGGTCACGCCCACGTTCCTCAGATCGAAGCGGCGCCATGCCATCGTTCTGATCACGGTGCTCGCGAGCTTCATTACCCCGGGCGACGCGATCACGCTCACGGTCATGATGATGTTCCCCCTCGTTCTCCTTTACGAGTTCGGAATCTTCCTGTCGGCCGGTGTCTATCGGCGGCGCGCCAAGGCGGAACGCAAGCTCGAGGCGAGCCTGGAACCACCCGACGGAGCAGTGGGGAAGCAGTGACCCGAGGAGCCGGTTCGCTGGCCTCGGTCGTCCGGGCCCTTCTGCTCGGCTGTGTGTTCGTCCTCGCGCCGGGGGTCTCGGGTCAGGCAACGGGAGGCCAGGAGGAGACGGATTCCGCCCGGCTCGCGATTCTCGAGCGGCTCGAACGGCTGGCCAGGCCGCCTGGCTATGACAGCGTCCTGTTCGCGTTGGACTCGGCCGCTATGGCCGACGCCGCGGCGGGTCGGAGGGCAGCCGGAACCGGCATGGACTCGGTCGCCACTGCACTCATGCAGATGCCCGGCTACTCGCTCACGGAGTACCAGGCCGAGTCGGCGGACTTTGCGGCGCAGTCCAGGGTGCTCGTCCTGCAGGCGCCGGAGGGCGGTCGTGCGCGCGTCTCTCGGGAAGGCATGATCCTGGAGGCGGACACGTCGATCACCTTCGACGAGAACAGCGGGTCCATGCGCACCGTTGGAGACGCGACGTTCACCCCGCCCGACGCCGATCCGGTCGATGCGGTGAACATCATCTACGATCTGAACCAGCGCCGGGGCTCGGCGATCGACGCGCGTACGAGCTTTGATCAGGAAGGCGGGAATTGGACGGTGCGCGGTGACATGCCGTACGCTGCGCAGGATTCCACCTTCATGTCGCACGCGCAGTTCACATCGTGTGAGAACGATGAGCCGCACTACCACTTCGAGACCGACGAGATCAAGATCGTCGGCGGCAACGTGCTTATCGCGAGAGGCGTGCGGCTCTACTTCGCCGATGTGCCCGTGGCCTGGCTCCCGTTCATCGCACAGAGTCTCTCCCGCGGGCGCTCGTCGGGGATCCTCACGCCCCGTTTCAGCGTCAACGACATCGTCCGCAACTCGAGCGGGTATCAGCGTCGCATCAGCAACATCGGCGTCTACTGGGCCATGAGCGACTACGCCGACGCGTTGGTCGCGATGGACTGGTTCAGCGAGAACTTCACGAGCCTCACCGGTTCGGTTCAGTACCGGTTCAACCGTCAGTTCCTCGAAGGCGATCTCAGTTTCCGGCGTTTCTGGAACGCCGACGGCTCCCGAGAACTCGCGCTCGACACCCGCCATTCCTGGGAAATCGATGAGCGCACGCAGCTCCGGATCTCGGGACGATTCGTGTCGGACAACGACTTCGTCCGAGAGAACTCGTTCAACCCGCAGGAGGTCACGCAGTCGATCGATTCCGAGGGGGGAATCAACCGTCGCTTCTCGTGGGGAAGCCTCTCCCTTTCGGCGAGCAGGAAGCAGTACCTATCGGACGACCGGACGGAGTGGCTGCTGCCGTCCGCGAATCTCTCGCTATCGCCGATCACTCTGTTTCAGGCGCCCTCCAGCGATGCGAGGGTGTGGAACAACATGACGTGGTCCGGCTCGGGCGGGATGCGTCGCAACACGATGGATCGGGTCCAGCCCGACACGTTCGCGCTCTCCGCCGCCGATCGCTCAACCGCGTCCGGGTTCGCCCGCAGCAACCTGAGCGTCGGGAGCCTGACCTTCTCGCAGTCGATCGACCTCACGGAGGCGCAGACACTCGGCGTGCCCGAGGCACTTCTCATGTTCGGGGATTCGGTGAATCCAGGAGACCTCGTCACCGGCGCGCCCGTCCAAGACATCGCTGAGTCGAATCTCGGTTGGTCGACGGCCCTCGGGTATCAGCAGCAGCTAATCGGATCGACCACGATTACTCCGCGCCTCAGTCTCTCAGGCAGCATGTTCCGGTCGGATACCGATTCGCTTGCCCAGAACTTCGTGTCGGCCCCCTCCCGAATGGCGTTCGGCGCGCAACTCAAGACCGACATCTACGGCTTCTTTGGCGGTGTCGGGCCGTTCGAGATGATCAGGCACAAGTTCTCCCCGGCGTTCGACTACGCTTGGAGCCCGGAGACCACTCCGACCTCTCTGCAGCAGGAGGTCTTCGGATCGAGGGCGCTTCAACCCAAGAACACGCTTTCGGTCTCGCTGACGCAGACGTTCGAAGCCAAGCGACGAGCCACTGAAGAGGACAGCACGAGCGCGGAGGCGCTGCCGGAACTGGAGCCCACGGCGGACCCTGACGGTGGGCCGAGACGCGTGCAACAGACTCCGACGGTGAGCCTCCTGGCGCTCCGGACCAGCGTCGTCCAGTACGACTTCGTGGAGGCAGATTCGGTCGGAGACTTCCTCGCGGGCTTCGAGACGACGCGCCTGTCGAACCAGCTCGCGTCTGACTATTTGCGAGGTCTCTCGATTTCGTTCGACCATGAGCTATTCCTGGACAAGTTCGCCGAGGACGGGACGCTGGAGTCACGCACCTTCAAACCTCACCTGAGCCAGCTGAACCTCTCTTTCGCCTTCGGCTCCACCTCGAGCATCTTCCGATGGCTCAACTTCGGCGGTGGCACGGGGGAGGAAGATCCACCCGAAGAGCCGACCGAGACGGAAGAGTTCGAGTTCATCGGCACTACGGAGGAATCATCGGTGGTGCCGGGCGTCAGCGCCCGCGGCCCGACCAGCGTGGGTCCCGTCGCCCGTACGGGAGGGAGCGGGGGTTGGAACGCCAGCCTCAACTACTCGCTGCAGAGACCCCGAGACCCGACGCGACTGGCGAGTCAGATGCTCAGCGGTACCATGCGACTTCAGCCCACGGAGAACTGGAGCCTCAGTTGGCGGACCGCGTACGACCTCGAGGCGGGTGCCTTCAACGATCACTCCATCCGTCTTTCGCGTGATCTGCACCGCTGGCAGGCCAACTTCGACTTCCTGCAGACGGCGACCGGGAACTGGACGTTTCGCTTCGAAGTGTCCCTGCTCGACAATCGGGACCTGAAGTTCGACTACAAGCAGCGAAACCTGGACCTGGGCCTGCCCTCCTAGTGGGTCGGCGTGTCTCAACACCGCTCGAATAGTGTCCCCTCCAGGGGACGAACCGCCTCAGCGTCATCATGGTTAACGTGTTGTGATAAAATAAGTTATGGTTTCGGTACGCCCTCTGCATTAGTGTGCGATATCAGGTTGGCTCGCTGACATCTGCTGCACGAGGCGGCGCGACTCGAGCCCGGCCGAATGGAGGAACGATGAGACGCGCGGTGATAGGTACCCTGACAGTCATGCTGGCGCTCGCGGCGTGCGACAACGATCCCATCTACGTCGTCGAAGACGACGTGATTCCCGATACGCCACGCGCTTTGGCGGCCAGTTACTACGCCGGTTCCGTAACCGTCACGTGGGAACTCGGGCCTGCCTGGAATGGCGAGGCCTTCAGAGTGTATTCACGTCGGGTCACGGACTCGGACTTCTTCTTCATTGCCGAGGTCACGAGCTGTGTGGATGAGTTCTGCACATATGAAGACATCAACATCAGCGGGGGCGAGACCTACGAGTACACCGTCGCGGCGGTGAGTGCTTCGGGCCTCGAGGCCCAGAGCGACTACTCGGTCGAAGTCTTCGTCCCGGTTTGGAGCACGCCACCGATCCCGGACGCCACCTACGTGATCGCCCTCGACAACGCCAACTACATCACGTGGGGCGTGATCTCGAGAGGCGACGCCAACTTCAGCCACTACAAGATCTACTTCGATGACGGTGCCGAGGCGTTCCTGCTCGGTGAGACCGACTCCGAGGGCTTCCTCGATCTCCTGGCGGCCAACGGAGGTACGTACTCCTACTTCGTGACCGCCGTCGATTCATGGGGCCACGAGAGCGACGGGAGCGTGCTCGCGGAGGGAACGCCGCGCCCCGACTTCACGGGCGAGTGGATGTACGACTATTTCGACGTCCCTGCGTCCTCGGGTTTTCGTTTCGCAGAGGACGAAGGCAGTTTGCCCATCGTGGATGGTGACGCCGCCGAGCGGCACTTCAGGCTCGAGACCGATGTGGACGGCTGGTGGCTGGTTCCCAACGCCGCCCAGGCCGCAATATATCCGGTCGGGTTCGCGACGTCCGCCCTCAAGTGCGGTGTCGCTGCCGACGCTGGTTGCATCGATATCCCGGTCGCCCCGAACCAGGGCTACGTCACTACGGACGTCCAACTCTTCACCCAGGAGAGCTATGTCCTGCGCGTGATCGGTGACGACGGCTTCTTTCACTACGGAGTGATCCGCATCGATCTGCTCGGCTTCGATCAGAATGCTGATGCCATCATGATCTTCGACTGGGCCTACCAGTTGCAGCCGGACAATCCGAACCTGGCGGAGTCCAGAGGCGGCTGAGTCGAGCCGAGAGGGAAGCGAAAAGGGGGCAGGGCCGGGGGCCGACCAGGGCACCCGGCCCTCGCTCCTTCGTTCGTACCGAGTAGTTTCTGCCTCATGATCCAGGTGCTCGAGGCTGTACCGAACTTCTCGGAGGGTCGAGATCTCGACCTCGTCCGAGCTCTTGTGGACCAGATCGCGTCGTTCGACGTCGACGTCTTGGACTGGTCGGCGGACGCGGATCATCACCGCTCAGTCGTGACGTTCATCGGTCCACCGGCCGGCGTTGAAGAGGCCTCAGTCGCGGCTGCGCGATTCGCGCTGGAACACTTCGACCTCCGGGGACACCGGGGCGTACACCCCCGCGTGGGAGCCCTCGACGTCCTGCCCTTCGTGCCACTCGAAGGGCTCGACATGGCGGCCGCCGTCGACTGCGCACGGCGCGTGGGACATCGCATCGCCGACTTGGGCGTCCCGGTCTTCTTCTACGGAGAAGCCTCCTCGCCGAAGGGGCGGGGTCTCGCCGCGCTACGTCGAGGCGGGTTCGAGTCGATACGGGACGGTTGGCGGGAGGGACTGCTTCCGGACTTGCCCCGTACCGTCGATCGGCCTCATCCGAGCGCGGGTGTGACATGCGTCGGGGCCCGGCCGATTCTCCTGGCCTGGAACGTGTTCGTTACGGGAATCGACGTCGGGGCTGCCCGTGGGATCGCCTCGGTGATTCGTGAGCGGGATGGCGGGTTTCGGGGACTTCGAGCGCTCGGACTCGAACTGAAGGGGCAGAATCGGCTCCAGATCTCGATGAACCTCGAGGATCCTCACCGGACGTCTCCGATCGCCGTTTTCGACAGGATTGAGTCTGAAGTGCACGCATTGGGTGGGTCGGTGGTCGAAACCGAGGTGATCGGCATGATACCCGACACCCTTGTGCTTCAGATTTCCTCGGGCAGATTAAAACTCCCTGACCCGGGATCCGCCCGGGTTCTTTCCCACCGCGTCGCCGAGTATGTCTCGGCACGGCGCGATGGGGCCACGGAGATCGCGGACATCACTGAATGAGCATCGAATCGCTCAAGCAGCAGGCGCGCAAGCACGAGCAGAACGAGGACTGGAAGAAGGCCCTCGATCAATACAACAAGGCGCTCGCGGAGCTCGCACGGGACGAACAGGTCGATATCGGCCTCTATAACCGGGTCGGGGATCTCTACGTCCGTGTCGGTCAGCTCGACCAGGCGGTCGAGCACTACGAGAAGGCAGTCGTGCTCTATCGCGACGCCTATCTGCCGAACAACGCGATCGCCGTCTGCAAGAAGATCATCCGGAATGTCCCGGAGCGTCACAAGTCGTACCTGGAGATCGGTCAGATTCGGGCGGAGCAGGGCTTCCTGCCCGACGCGAGGACCAACTTCCTGACCTACGCCGAGCGGATGCAGCAGGACGGCGACCTCGACGAGTCCTTTCGGGCGCTCATCGAGTTCTGTGACCTGGCACCCGAAGACGTCGGGGTCCGCATTACGGTTGCTGACCAGATGGCGGCCAACGGGCGCGAGCCGGATGCGATCGAACAGTTGTTGATCGCGCGTTCGCACCTCGACCAGGCCGGTGAGTCTGCGCAGGCACAGGAACTCGAGACCAAGATTCTCGCGCTCGATCCTGAAGCCGACCTCGATGCTGTGTCTCCCATGGCTGGCATGGGAAGTTCGGTCTCGGATGACGGCGAGGTCATGGCGGACTTCGGAGAACTCTCCTTCGGCGGGGATGCCGATGAAGAGGAAGGTGCCGGGTTTGCGATCGGCGGAGCGATGGAGGAGGCAGCCGGCGATACCGACACCTCCGAAGTCGAGGTGGAGATCGATGCGGGTCTCGGCGGATTCGAGATTTCGAGCGGCGAAGAGGAATCCGGCATCGATGAGGAGGAAGCGGTCGAACTCCCGATGATGGGGTTCGAAAGCGAGGACGACGAGGACGAGGTGGTCGAGTTGCCGATGATGGGCTTCGACGATGAGGACGACGTCGTCGTTGGAGAGGAACTCGCCACGGTGGCCTTCGACGAAGAAGACGAGGGCGTCGAGGCGGCCGAACTCCCGATCATGGACGTCGAGTTGCCGGCGGACGACGAGCCCGCCGAAGAACTGCCGACGATGGATTTCGAGGACGTCGCCGCCGAGGCGGCGTCGGTAGAGATCGCGATTGAGGCCTCAGAAGGCGAGGACACCGCCGGGGTCGCCGCGGAGGTCGTCGAAGAAGCGTTCGAGGAGGCTTCTTCTGACCTGGGGCTCACGCTTGCAGAGCCCGAGGAGACGGTCGAGGCAGTGTTCGAGGCCACGATCGAGCCTGAGCAGCCGGCGATCGAGCAGCCGACGATAGAAGATGTGCCCGCTGCGTTCGACGAGCCGGTGGCAGTGGCAGACGAGCCGGTTGTGGAGGCCGAGGAAGCCGCTCCCGCTCCCGCAGCCGAGGAGCCGGCCGATACCGGGTACGTCGACTTCGGCGCGATGATCCTGGGCGACAGCGAGGAGAAGTCCACGCGCTTCACAGTGGCCTACGAGGAACCCTCGGGCGACGAAGATGCGGACTTCGCGAAGATGCTGTCGCAGTTCAAGGAGAAGGTCTCCGAGAACCTCGATTCATCCGATGTCCGCTCACACTACGATCTTGGTACGGCATACAAGGAGATGGGCCTGCTGGACGAGGCGATCAGCTCCTTCCAGGCGGCGCTAAGGGCTTCCGCTGACCATCTGCCTACGTACGAGGTCATGGGTCAGACCTTCATGGAGATGGGGCAGCCCGAGGCCGCCGTGAAGTCGCTCGAGCGCGCTCTGGAGTCCGCGTCGACCGTCGAAGATGAACTGGTGGGCATCTACTACTATCTCGGGCGCGCTTACGAGGAGTTGGAGAACAAGGTCTCGGCCGTCGAGTACTACGACCGTGTCTTCTCTCTCGATATCAACTTCGCGGACGTTACCGAGCGCCTCAGAGATCTTCGCTAGGCGTCGGGTCTTGTCCAATCCGATGAGGCGCAGCCCTCTCAAGAGGTCGATGTGACCCGCGCAGTCCAGGACGTTCCCAAGCTCTCGGCGATCCAGGCGCCGGTTCGCGAACCACTCGATCGCGTCGGCGATGAGATTCGCAGGATCGTGCTGTCGGACTTCGATCAGATCGAAGAGGTGAACGAGCACCTGCTCTTCATGCGAGGGAAATTATTCCGGCCGACCCTTCTCCTCCTTTCGAGCAGGGTCAATGGTCAGCAACACGAGGATGCTCTGACACTGTCGGCCGTCGTGGAACTGGTGCACCTGGCGACGCTCGTCCACGACGATGCGGTCGACCATTCGGCACTCAGGCGTGGGCTGCCGACCGTCAACGCGCTTTGGACGCACCAGGTGGCTGTCATCATGGGCGACTACTTGTATTCCCGAGGGGTGTCGGAACTTGCTCGAATCGGGAATCTGGAAGCTCTTGCCGTGTTGGCTAATGCCGCCAATGAGATGTCGGTTGGCGAGATGCGGCAGCTTACGTCCTACGATGCCCTCGAGTTCTCCGAGGCTGACTACTACCGCCTGATCGCCGCCAAAACCGCATCCCTGATGTCTGCCGCATGCGAGATGGGCGCGATCGCGGGAGCTCCGGAGTATAGGGAGCCACTTGCGCGGTACGGCCACAATCTCGGCATGGCGTTCCAGATCGCCGACGACCTGCTCGACTACACCGGCACCGAGGCCGTAACCGGCAAGCCGACAGGGCATGACCTGCGGGAGAGAAAAGTCACGCTGCCCCTCATCGATGCCTTCTCCCGAGCCTCGGATGTGGAGGAGCGTGAGATCCGCTCCTTTTTCACCCGGATCGATCCGAGCGATCGCGAAATCGCCCGGATCGTGGACATCGTCTTCGCGTTGGGAGGCTTGGAGTACGCACGCCAGGACGCTGCCCGGTACGCCGGGCTCGCCCTCGAGGCGTTGGCCGAGGTCCCGGTGGGTCCCGCAACGGATGCGTTGCGGGATGCCGTGACCTACGCGGTCGACCGACGCCGTTGAGCGAGCTACACGTGTTCGGGCCCATGATGATGAAGAGCGATCGAGGGGGGGACACGCATGCTGGTTGATACCGGTCGCAGGGGCGTTATCAGGTTCGCCTGGACGCTCGTCCTGGGTCTGTTCCTCGGCGGGCTCCTGACCAAGCTGGTTGAACTGGTGCTCCCTGATGATACGGCCTCGCGGGACTTCCTTCTGACGTCCGTCGATGCATCCGTCGGGCCACTCGCTGTGGATCTGGTGGCTGTCGCGTTCGAGCTTGGACCGGTTACACTGACGATTAACTTTCTGACCTTGGTGGGTATCGCGATCGTAGCGATGATCGTGCGCTCATGGATTTGAGGTATGTCTGCGGGGCCAAGAGGCCCCTTGGAGGGATTCCAGCATGGGTTTAGGTGGATTCGGCATGGGGGAGATGGTTTTCATCTTCCTCATCATTCTGCTCCTCTTCGGTGCCAAACGGCTGCCGGAGATCGGATCTTCGCTGGGGAAAGGGATCCGAGAGTTCAAGAGTTCGGTTCGCGAGATCGAACACGAATTGAAGGTTCCGAACGATCGCCAGATCCATCGGACCACCCCTCCGCCCGGTGAGAAGCCTGCGGAGGCCGAGGCCGGGGAAGACGGCGAGCCGCGCAAACTGAGCGATAGCATACCGACCTCGGAGAACTGAGGAGGGGCGGGATCCGCCCCACCATCGAGAGCAAGAAAAGAGGGCCGAGCGCATTCGCGCCCGGCCCTCTTTGCCGTTCTTCAGAGACCCTCGATCAGAACATCGGCGGGATCTGAGGCAAGTCCTCTGCCGGGGCGAGTACGACATCCCTGCGATCGACGATCCTTGCCGCGGCACGAAGCGCATCGATCCACTCGCGCAGCCGGTCCTGCTGGAGCACGAAAATTGCGGCCTCGCGCTGCTGGGCGACCTGAATCAGCCAGGCGGTCGAGTCTGCCTCGGTCCTGGTCAGGACCTCGAGCACATAGGCGTTCGACGTCGTCGTAATGACGCCGCTCACCTCGCCGGGCTGCAACCCGAAAGCAGCCCCGATCGCGGCGTTCTGCCTTCCTACACCGGGGACGAAGTCGACTCGGCTCACGGGGCCGGCATTCCGGGCTTCCAGTCCCAACTCTGCTGCGACGTTCGGAAGGGGCGTTCCACCCCCGACGCGGCCGACGACGTCCTGAGCGTCGACTTGAGCCTGTGCCATCTTCTTGTCGAAGAGCAGCGTCGCCTCGATCGAGGGTCTAGCCTCTTCGATCGGTAGGACACCCTCAGGAGAGGAGCTGATCAACTCGAGCGCATAGAACGCCGTGGATGTCTCGAAGACCGGGCTGACGTCCCCCGGGGCAGCCTCTTCGAATACCCAGTCTGAGCCCTCAGAGATCTGTCCAGCGCCCGCGACGAATGCAAAGTTCTGCGCAAGATCGATCGTGGACACCGACATCCCCGCGGCGGCCGCGGCCTGATCGAGCGGCATGGCTTCGCCCAGATCTTCGATCGAGTCGGCCATCGTGAGCATTTCGATCTCGCTGTCGTCGGTGCGTGCGACGGGAATCAGGATGTGCCGTGCCTGCGCACTGTCTGCCGCCCAACGCTCCTGCACCTCGAGGACGTGGAATCCGAACGAACTCTGTAGGCTGACTACCTCACCGATCGGTGCCGCGAACACGGCGGAATCGAATGGCGGGGTCATGAACCCCTGAGGGAAGACGCCGAGGTCTCCCCCGACGGCTGCCGATCCTTCGTCCGCCGATTCCCTCGTGGCGACCTCTGCGAAGTCAGCTCCGTCGATGATCTCTTGCCGAATTGTCTCGGCTCGGTCCCGCATGGCCACGGTATCTGCCGCGGTGGGTGTCTTGTCCAGCACGACCACCTTGACCGACGCCCGGGCGGGGACCTCGAAGGCCTCCTGGTTGGCCCGATAGTAGTCGGAGATCTCGTCCTCGGTCACCGTGAACTGAGCATCTTCATAACGACTCGCGGGATCCATCGGGACATACCGGATCTCGACCTGCTCGTTCTGGTCCCTGTACTGCTGCCAGAGCTGAGCATCGGAGACGTAGATTCCCGAAGCGACCTGGCGAAGCAGCTTGCCTCGTGGGATCACGTCCCGGTAGTAGGCCTCCAGCAACACGAGCTGGTCGGGCGGGAGCGTGCCGAGCCAGGCCTGATAGGCGCCGAGCTCGAGTCCTCCCTCCGCGTTGGTGAAGTCCGGGCGAAGATACTCGGGCGGATTGTACTGGGCCGCCTCACTGATCTCCCGGTTGGTCACCGTGATCCCGCGCCGCTTGAGCTCCTGCATGATCAGGAGCTGATTGACGACTTCGTCGAAGGCGGCGTCCTCGATTTCGGAGTTCTGCTGGCTACTGATCAGCTCTTCCTGCGAGCGCTGCACCTGATCGTAGAGCTGGCGGTATGCAGCCATGTACGCCTCGTACATGACCGGATCGCCGTTGACCGAGCCGACCTCGCCCCCAACACCGCCTCCGCTGCGTCCGGAGGCGTCCATTCCCCACTCGAAGACCATCAGAGCCACGAAGGCGACCGCTGCCAAAAGCATGATCGGCTTCGTCGCTTCCCTCATTTGACGCATCATAAGACGTCGTCTCCTGCGACCACATCTGAGTTGAGCTACCGCAAAAAAACAGGCCCGAAAGGATAACCGGTCCGGTACAGGCCCTCAACGGATCACTGAGTGAAGAAGTCGATACGCGATTGTGGTGGATGCTGTTCCCGCACCGATCCGGAACGCCGCGCCACTCGGCGGTTTTCGTTGACACTTTTTCCGCGCCATCCGTATCTTCTGCCTTGGCTGCATGTTCGGGCCATCCTTCCCTCGAAGCCGCCGGAGTACGCGTGTCTGAATCGCTGGATCAGGAGATCCAGGCTCTCCAGTCGCTCTTCTGGTCGGAGCGCGATCTGGATGGTCTCGCTTTCGCCCCACTGGCGGATGCCTTCCTGCGGAAGGGCGAGGTGAAGGAAGCTCTGGATCTGCTGACGGACGGAACGTCCCGGCATCCTGAGTACGCGACGGGTCATGTGGTCACGGCTCGGCTCTACCTCGAGCAAGGGATGCACAGCGAGGCCGAGTTTGCGGCTCGTCGCGTCCTGGAGCTCGATCCGGAGAATATCGTCGCCCTGTCGTCTCTGGCTTCGATCTTGGGCGATCGGGATGAGGTCGAGGCTTCGGGCTTCCGTGCCTCTTTACTCGACCTCGATCCCCATGCCGACGAAGCCCGGGCGTTTGCCGCGATGAGCGATGGACCACCGTCGAGCGTGTCGGATGACGCGGTGGCGGTCGAGCCTGAGGTCGATGCGACTGACTCTGACGGGGCCGATCCGGAAGCAGAAACGGTCGAGCTCTTGGCTCTCTCGCCGGATCTGGCGCCCGAGGAAGAGTCGGAGCCCGAATTCGAGGCGCTGGACCTGGGGATGCTCGAGCCTGAGGAGGACGTAATCGATCTCGGCGCCTTCGAGCCCCACTCGGACGCAGAGCCGGAGCTGGAGGTCGAAGCGATGGACCTCGGTGCCCTGGCGCCCGAGCCGGAGCCGGAGGTCGAAGCGATGGACCTCGGCGCCCTCGCGCCGGATCCGGAGCCGGAGCCCGAAGCGATGGACCTCGGCGCCCTCGCGCCCGATCCGGAGCCGGAGCCCGAAGCGATGGATCTCGGTGCCCTGGCGCCCGAG
>JBDGVT010000087.1:0-12730 GCA_039585495.1 Gemmatimonadota bacterium
TCGTACCCCTGCACCACGAGGAAGTCCGCGAGCTGTCCCAGCGCCCGCTCGTCGTAGACGTCGTCATCGTCGAACGCGAGCGCGAAGACGGAGAGGGAGAGCTCGGAGTCGTGTGATTCGATGGCTGCGGCCAGTGCAGCTACGAAGCCCGTGAAGCCGTCGCGCACACCCGAGTCGACGGGCTGGAAGACCTCGAAGTCGAGATGTACGCCGGACAACTCCGGTGCCTCGCGCACCAGATCGAGGACCGAACCGACGAGCCGTTCGACCCTCGTCGCTTCTGAAAACAGGGCCTCGAACGCCGAGGGGTCGTGCATGGAAACGGTCGGAACCAACTGTACGCCCGACGAGAGCACACTCTCTGACATCGCCTGCCAGCGCGAGGGCCATCCGTGAGCGTCCATGATCTGGCCGTCGGCCCCGGCCTCGAGCTCGAAGAAGTACAGTTCGTCGAGGACGTCCAGTGGATATGACGTCCAGCTGTCCCCGGCCCAGTAGGGATGGTATCCCGCGACGAAGAAGTGGTCGCCACTCGTCGGGCTTACGCGAGAGATACCACTGCTCGACGCGCAGGCCCCGAGCCCCACCAGGAGGCAGAGCGTCAGGCACCTCACGAGCCTGCGGCTCGTCCCTGCTCCCTCTCAGACGCGAGCGCCGGATCACCGGCCGCGACCTCACCGTCCCACCGTCCGTCTCATCGAGGGTTACGAGCGAAATGCGGTGCACCTCACCCGATCGGACCTGTCCGACCCGTATCTGTATCCCCCAATCGGTCTCGGCGAAGTCGACCGAGGCGCCGTCGACGAGCGGGATCATTCCGTCGGATAGTTCGGGCACAACGACATCGATCCAGAGCCCTGTGAGATCCGACTCGGACGTGGTACTCACCAGCAGGTCGTCCATGCCGCTCGCGCTCATACCACGCCCACCCGGCACGGGATCAGACTCTGTCCATCGCACACTCACGCTGGCACGCGCGAGCCACCAATCAGCGACCTCGTCGGCACGTGCGATCCACCAGTCACCCTGGGCGCGCACTGTATCCGCTACGGTCCGAATGGCATCGAGTCGCGGGCCGCTCACGATGATCTGTGTATGGCCGGCCACGACCGCCAATCCGCCAATCGCTCGCATCTTCCGCGTCCCGGCGAGAAACGCTTCGGCGAGACGTTGCGATCGAACGGTGACGTCTCGAACGATGACCGTGTAGTCATCCTTCAATAGACGCGGTAGCAGAACCACGGGCCCGGCGTCGGTGAGATGTACCTCGGGGCTCGCGGACCGTGCCTCGTTGCCAGCGAGCACGTAGCTCCCACCCGCCAGGCTCCAGGCTTCCAGCGTGAGGGAGTCGAAGGCCTCTTCCGGTGGCCGCAATCCGGCGGGCCCGATCCCCGTCCACTGTTCGATGTCGTTCCAGCTTCGCCGCAACCGGATGTTCTGGTCCTGTGCCGTGAGACCTGCGAGCGGCGTATGGTCCACGGTCTGCGTACCTACCTCTCCGGCAGCGATCAGCGCCTGAGCCAAAGAGTCGTTCGTCTCGACGATCTGCGATACGGCGAAGAACGTGGCGGGCAGCCCCTCGATCTCGAACATCGCAGCGGCGTCGAGCGCGTTCAGGTAGGTCTCGGTGCCCTCCACCTCGAGCACGAAGACCAACGCGGCCTGGGCGGCGTCGGGCCAGACGCTGGGTGCAGCGAGAGGCGTTCCGGCGGCCCAAAGGACTCCGTTCTTCAGGAGTCGGGTGAGCTTCTCGCTATCGGTGGCCGTGGCGGACTGTCCTGCCCGGACACCGAACCATGTAACTCGCCCCCCTTCCTCGGTTTGCACGGTCGCTACGGCGACGTCCGCACCGGCGCCTTCCTCATCCGGGGCAGGATTCAGTGCCCAGTCCGACCAGTAGACCTTCTCGCCGGGGATCCTCAGCGCGAGCGACGGGTCGGGACGAAGCTCGATCCTCGTACCTGGATCGACGCCGGGGGAGAGCGGGAGCCCTCCGGGAACGGTAAGGAAGAGCGCCTCCCGCGGAGGGATTTCCCGGATGTCTTCAGCTCCAGTAACCTCCGCCAGCGTAGCCCAGCCTCTCCACTCGCACGAACCGTCCCTGACGCCGAGGGCCCAGTTCGTCACGACGCTTCCACCGTTGTTCAAGTGAGCGCCCACAGCGGCCAACTCGGCGGACGACAGGCACGGCGATTCGACGAGAACCATGAGGTCGTCGGGCGTGGTGGCCCTCAACTCCTCCGCAGAGGACGCCGTTCGAAGATCCCCACCCACATCCTCGATTACCTGGCGCCATCGACCCAGCTCACTGGAATGGAACGTCGTATCGTCGAAGAAGTCGTGATTTGCAGGCGAATCGAAGATCACCGCGCGGAAGCGCACATTCGCTCGGGACGGCTCGGCTGGCGCCAGCGGTTGAGGCACCGGGGGTGCGGCCTCAGCCAACCCTGGCGTGAGCTGTCGGATGTCGATGTTCTCCCACAGGGCGATAGCTGCGATGACGACGCCGCCGCCGACGAGGCCGAGCATCGCGAGCCCACCTAGCCAGATCCACGCCTCTTTGGCGCGGGGGATCGGGTCACGCCTGGGTCGCATGACCCTCCAAGCTCTTCACGTCCCGATCCAACTGCTCGAGCGGTGATCCGTCTGGCCCGACCTCGAGGTTCGGAGGGTCGTGCAGTACGAAATACTGGAGTGCATCCGGATCGTGATCCCTTCGGTCTGGCTCGCGGGAGAGACGCAATTTGTACGCGATATAGGTCACTACGGCGAGCACGATGGTCACGAGAATGGTCACGACCACGATCGTGATGAGAAGATCGACTATTTCCATGAGCGCTCTGTGGTGGTTGAGGGCACGGCGCAGCGCCGACCCGTCACGATTCGCTCTCCAGGCGCTGGAGCTTGCCCCAGCCCATGTCGAGTCGGAACAACTCTTCCATCGTCGCGAACATCTTCACGACATCCAGAAAGAGGATGAAGATGAATCGATAGATCAATGCCATCGGGACGAGGGTCAGCGACTCCTCCTCCATGGATACCGTCACGAGTGCCGCGACCAGATCGAGCAACGTAAGCAAGACCATCCAGTAGAGGATGAGTTCACCAGCCCCGAAGAGGACCGCGACGATCGCGAAGAAGAGGTGGGCGAAGACGTTCATCACCGGCCAGACCAGCGCTTCGAAGCCCAGCTGGATGGTCGAAATCCAGAGTGGGAAGTCGGGGAACGGGCGTGCAAAGAGGATCTTCCTCTTTCTCAGCGCCTGCAGGATGCCGCGCGTCCAGCGGTACCGTTGCTGTGTCAGGTCACGCCACGTTTCGGGGGCCTCGCTCCAGGCGATGGCCTGGTCCTCGTACTCTACCCTCCAGCCTGCGGCCATCATCTTCAAGGTGAGGTCCGCATCCTCGGCGTAGGTGTCCGTGTCGTATCCCCCGATCTCCTCGAGCGCTTCGCGCCGGAAGAGACCACACGGCCCGGGTACGATGTTCACCGCCGCCACGAATCCCTGAGCACGCCGCGGCATGTTGAGTCCTTCGATGTACTCGAGCGCCTGCAGTTTGGTGATGATGCGGCCGCGGTTCTCGACCTTCACGTTGCCGGCGACTGCGCCGACCGCGGCGTCGCCAAAATGTCTGGCTGCCTTCAGCAGGGCCCTGTGGTCCAGGTAAGAGTCCGCGTCCATGCAGAAAATCAGCGGATGTTTGGAGTGGGCGATCCCCGCGTTGAGCGCGCTCGACTTTCCGCCATTGGGCTTGGTGATCACTCTGAACTCGCCGGGGCCACGCTGCCCTTCCCATTGGGCCGCCAACTCGAGCGTATCGTCGGTCGAGCCATCGTCGATGACGAGTACCTCGTACTCCGGGTAGTCCATCTGCATGAGGCTCGTCAGCGCACGCTCCAGCACCCGCCCCTCGTTGTACGCCGGTATCAGGACCGAGATCGGCGGCAGCTCCCTGATTTCACGCACGCCCAGCACGTTTCGCTCGGCATGGCCGAGGTACGAAAACCAGAGGAGCGAGAAGTAGCGAAGGAAGAGGATGACGAGGAAGATGATGAGGCTGACCACGACTCCGCGGACGATGAGCCGCTGGATCTCGGGACCGACGATGAGCGCGGCGATGATGAACGAGAGTGTGATGCCGATGGTCACGAAGACGACGATCAGCGATCCGAAGACCGAATGACGACCTGTGCTCATCCGCCGCCCCCGCGGCCGAGCCAGCCTCGTGCGCTGAACGAGAGATCCATACCGTACGAGCGGTAGCCATCGAACCGGCCCTGCCCGTAGAAGAGGCGAACCGCCGTGCGGTACCGGCCGCCCTCACGCGCGAGCCCGACCGTTCCGGACAGATCAGGAACACCCTCGCCGCCTGATGCACCCCGTTCATCGATGAAGGCGAGGCCCGGATTCAACCGCGCGAGAAACTCCCAGTAGGTGCTGAACGGCTTCAGGTACTCCGCGTACGGTCCAACGGAGATGCTGCTATTCGGATCCCAGTACAGCGGGAATCCACCGGCATTGGGCGCCGCATCGGTGTAGGTCAGCGCGCGCGCACTCACGCCCAGTGAGAGCGTCCGCGACATCGCGCGACCGACGCTCAGGCCGCCCTGGATCCTCAGGTTCCGGTCGGCGCCCGCGACGCCGGTGTGATCGAGAGAAGCGGCCTCCCCCGTCACGGCGAAGCTCCAACTCTGCCCGAGCGGCTGGTTGTGGCTGGCGGAGAAGCGGTCCTGAACGACTCGAGCGAAGACGCTTTGCAGGGTGTTGGTCGCGGTGTAGGCGGGCTCGTGATCGAAGCCGACGTCGGTGCGGCGTCCAGCCCCGCCCATGAAGCGAGCAGAGGCACCGACGGCCAACTCTACGTTGTCGTCGAGTACGTCCTGAACGCCCATGTGCAGGCCGGTTCGAATCGTGCCCCACCGCCACCATCTCGCGCCTTCGAGTTCGGCGAAGACGCCCCGTACCTCAGCAGTCGCGCCTGAGGCGTCGAATCCGTCGAGGAGCCGAGCCGCGGTCAGCGTCCGCCAGACCCAGTCCTCGTGGATGCCCCTCCATTCTCCACCCAGGTCCAGCCGTGCGAAGTCATCGGTATCGGCAAAGGAAGAAGCGATCGCCCCGAGTCCCGGGAGCTCGGCGTCGATCATCTGACGGTCGACCTCTGCCCGGATGATCGCGAGGCCTTCGAGCGCGAGTTCGTGCTCGGGATCCTCGCCCAGGGCGGACTCGTATCGAGCGACGGCGGGTAGACGTTCGCCATCCCATCGGTGGATCTCACCGAGGAGCGCGTAGACGTCGGCCCTGGTTACCGGGTCCCCGGCGGGCTCTTCCACGGCTTCCAATGTGTCCGTTGGCGGTGGGTCGGCCGGGGTCTGAGCCGCGGCGAGAGCCTCCGCGTCGAGAAGCAGGAGGAGCGCCTCGAGCCTGACCTGAGCCAGGTCGGTGCGCTCGGTCCACACCTCGAGTTGCGCCATCCGGTACTGCAGCGTCGAGTCACCCCCGTCCATCAGGCGCTCGACCTCGGTCAGCGCTTCGAGCGCTCCCGGGAAGTCCTCGAGTTCGTACTGGAGGAAGTCCGCGTACGCCTGCCACGCGGCGACATCTTCCGGGTTCTCGTCGAGTGCTTCGAGGAAGAGGGCCGCTGCCCGATCCAGATCACCGTCTTCTCTCGCTCCGATCGCGAGCTCCAGAAGCGTGGGTGGTGGCGGCGGTTCGACCTCGGGGTCCGGGGGCACGAAAAGGGCGGCCGCGACGTCGTCGCGCAGCGCGATGCCGTCCGCGCTCGCCAACTCCTGATCCGACATCCCACCGAGAAGCTCCTCGGCTTCCGTCAGGCGGTCGGTGTAGTAGTAGAGTCTGGCGAGTTCTACTCTCAGCGGTACCGAATTCGGGTTGTGTTCGAGGGCGGCGAGCAGGACTTCTTCGGCAGCGTCGTAGTTCTCGACCCACGCCAGCGCCTGTGCCCACTCGAGCGCCAGGGTCTCGTTCGCCGGATCGTCTGCCATGAGCGTCGAGTAGTGGACCGATGCGTCGCCCAGTCGGCCTTCGTCCCTCAGAATCCGGGCGAGCACGAGCCTGAGTTCCGGATCGTCACTGGACTCGAGAAGATCCTCGAGAATGGGCACCGCCTCTTCACCGCGTCCCGCCGCCGCGAGGGTGAGTGCATACTCCCGCCGGACATCGCGGTCGTCAGGGAAGATCTCCAGATACTGTTCGAACAGCGGCAGCGCTGAGTCGTAGCGTCGGGCATTGAGGAGAGGGATCACGCGTGCCCAGAAGATCTCGGCCGGGCCGCGCGGGACCGTCTCGTCGATCTGAGCGGGTGGCGCCGGTAAAGCCGAGAAGAGAACGGGGTTCATCGGCTCGAACGGCGTCGACGGGTCCGGAAAGTTCAGGGCTCCTTCCCTGAAGCCCGAGCTCAGCACGTAGCGCTGCGGCAGCACGTACAAGACCAGGACCAGCGTTCCGGACACCAGCAGGCCAGCAGTGCCTGCGAAACGGAGGAAATACCTGGAGTTGCTTGCGCTCCCCCTAACCGGCGTCGGCACCGGACGTTCCCAGAAGAGCCATGATCCGGTCGGAGTCGGCCGGATGACTCAGGACACCGATATCCAGTCCCGCATCTCCCTTCTCGCCCGCCTTCTCCTCCAGACGAGACCGCAGACGGTTCAGGAAGGGGCCCAGTTGACCCTCGCGGGCCCCCTGCAGCAGGACGGCGCAGCGATCCGGATCTCCCGAGACGATATCGCCTTCGTCCGCGCGGACCTGCTCGGCCAGCGCGCCCTCGAGATCGGCGGGTGAGAGCACCGCGGATGTGACGTCGAGAATGCAGAAGAAGGCGAGGTCCGGGTTCGAAGCCCGACGTTCGATCTCCTGAATGAAGACCTTCCTCGGTACGCGCCCACCATCGGACTCATCCGGAATGAACACTGCAGTCACCGACCCGCTGGACCCGTCTTCGTTGTCAGCCATGATCGGCTTGGCGCCTGTAGCGATCGACTGCTTGATGCGAAGACCCAACTCGCGGAAGTCGAGTCCACCGCTGAGGCAGTCGTCGGCGCCAGCCTCGAGGATGTGGATCCGATCGGTGGATCGCACGGCATCGTCCGAGGCGAAGACGATTGCGGCTCTCGAAAGAGGGCGAATGGCGCGGCACGCCTGAACGGCTTCGCGCACCTGTCGACGCGCGGCGTACACCAGAACGCCGCCATACTTGGTGCCGGCTTGTACCTTCGTGACCGCCTCGAACGGTTCTGATACGACGTCTGTGTCGAAGGCCCTGGTGGCCCAAGCCTCGAGATCGGAAGCGTGGGAACCGCCGAGCGAGACGAGAAGCAGTTTGTTCTCGTCGATGCCTCCGCGATCGACTCCCCGTCGGGACGGATAGCTCTCCGGCTCGATGAGTCCGGTGCCCGGCTTGAGTTCGAGAGAGACGGTTTCCTCGCGCTCACCGGCCTTGGGAACCGAGCGGGCCAGGGTGATCTGGAAGAACCCCTCGTCCCGGCGCTCGATGAGCAGACGGCCGGTCGACGCGTGGGTCAGCCAGTCGGCGGATGAGGGAAGCGAGGTCGCTCCACCGTCGACGGAGAACGTCGTAAGAACGGTGGCTTCCTGACGTTTCGCCCAGTGCATGAAGGAGGAGCCGAGGAGTGTCTTGGCGCCACCCGTCAGGAACATCGCCCCCGGATCGACGGCGATCCGCGACAGGCCGGTAGCAGAGATCGCTTCGAGTTCCTCCAGAACCTCTTCCGGGGCGATCGACCGGATGGCCCGTAACTCGAAGTCGTCACGGAAGCCGATGATCTGGAGATTACCGGTCTCCCACGCTTCCCACATGTCGAACCCCCACGCATCCGCGACGCCGAGGATGCCATCCACGTCAGCGTTGGTGAGGAACAGGCAGCGCTCGCCGTTGGCCAGGCCTTCGTGCACAAACTGCAATGCGGCCACCATTTTTGCCGGCCCGGGAGCTCCCACCATGAGGTAGGATCCGCCTTGTTCGAGGCCGCCGACACGTTCGTCGAACGGAGAGATTCCGGTGCGGATCGATCCGGCCGGATCAGTCATGCGGCGTCAGTCCATCGAGGGTCGATCGGAGCGTCTGGCGAGCCAGACGCTTGGGGGGCGGCAGGTATATACACGATGCGGTAAATCCATCGAAAATGACGTGCGTAATGTAACGCTCAGCCCCCCCGAACCGAGCGTTTTCTGAGGAGTCCCGGACAAAGCTGTACACCAGAACGGCCTGACCCGGGCTCGACTTCAAATGTTTGCAGGATTCGGGCCAGGAATCAGCGGCTCAGAATCCCCACCACAGCCGGATTGCGAAGAGGTTGTCCTCGGGGTCGAGCGGGCTCGGATCGGACGTCGCGGCATAGGATGCCATGATCCCCGCGTTGAGCGTGATGCGGTATCCCAGCGCCGCTTCCCATCGTGTCACGTCCCAGTCCCACTCTCCGCTGGTTCCGATCTCACGGAAGTCGATTCTTCCGTAGCGGAGTGCGGTCGACCACCCGGCCGCGAGATCGACCTGCCCCTCGAACGTGTAGCCGAGATCGACGGCCGGGTCGTCGAGGTTGGGGACGTACCACGAGTCGTGGAGAAACTCGCCCCGCAGCATTACCGGACCACGTGCGAACGACGCATCAGCCGCCCACATCGACTGGGTGTACCCGTCGTCCGGGGCGTAGTCGGGTCCGTTTCCGATGTCGGATCTCATGTACGGCCCACTGTTGTACGACCAGCCCAGGGTCAGCTCTGGCGTCACCTTCGCCTGCACTCCGCCGACCAGGGACACCTTCTCCACCGTTTCGAAGGCGTACCAATCTTCAGCTTCGCTCGATGGTGCGCTGTTCATGGCCGCCAGCCTGAACGTGAGAAAGCCCGCTCCGAGCTTCGCCATGCCGCCCCATTGGTATGGAACCCCCCACACGGGCGGGGCCCCGTCTTCTCGCCACTGCTCGGGGTCGTCTCTCCAGCTGACGAATCGGTCCGCGTTCGAGGGTGCCCATCGACGGGAGATGACGGTCCGATAGTCGTAGAGGAGCGGCGGACGAATGAAGGGATCGATCACGGAGAGATGGCGCTGTGCGTAGGACCCGAAGGGACTCGCGAAGATGCCACCCTGGACCGAAAGCGCCCCACTGCTCGTCGAGACACGGAGATACGCTTGCTCTACACGCGCTTCCCAGAAGTCTGCGGTCGGGGCTTCTCCTCTGTCTCCACGCCATTCGACCAACGCGTACAGATGGTCGCCGGCGAAGGTGTCGAGGAAGAGGCGGACCCGGGGTGCGAAGAGAGCCCCCTCCCCATAGGCGAGGCCCGAAAGCCCGGGTTCATCGTTCGAGAAGAACAGACCTTCGAGGTCGAGTTGGCCACTGAGGTCCATCTGAAAAGTCCCGGACTCGGAAATGTACCCGACGCCTGAACCGGCAAGTGTGGGCCACTGAGCCGAGAGGTGGTCCGGAAGGACCCCGCCCGCGATCGACGCGAGCCCGAGGGATGTGATCAGTGCCAGAGAGGACGCTGCGGGCGGCTGCCGCTGCGCCACCTCACCACCCCTCGAGTTGGCCGGTACGTAGCTGATCATGTCCACGCCGTAGACCTCCACTTCCGTTGAAAAACCCTTGAGGCTGCGTCCCCCGAGTGCCGGGGCCGCGAGCGAGTCACCGACCGCATCACGCGTCTCGCGGTCGATGAGAATCTCACCCGCTTCGGCTTCACCGGTGAGCCGCGCCGCGAGATTCACGATGCTGCCCAGGACCGTGTAGTTCATCCGATCGCTGGATCCCATGTTCCCGGCGACCGCCACCCCGCTCGCGATCCCGATCCCGATTCCGATGGCGCCCTCGCCGAGCGCGGCTCGACGTCTGTTCATCTCCGTTACGCCGTCGCGCATTCGAACCGCTGCGGTCACCGCCCTGCGAGCGTGATCCGGCTGCGTTACGGGCGCTCCGAATACGGCCATCACCTCATCACCGATGAACTTGTCCACCACCCCGCCTTCAGCGTCCACGGCGGCGGCGAGGTGTTCCATGCAGTCGTTCAGAAGCCCGATGACTTCCTGGGGCTCCATCCCCTCCGTGAGCGGTGTGAAGCCTCGGATGTCCGCGAAAAGCACCGTGATGTCCCGATTCTCGCCGCCGAGCTCGACATCCCCCTTCATCAGTTCCTCGGCGATGTCCTGAGACACGACCTTGTTGAGCACCGAACGGTACTGCTCGCGCACCAGGAGCCCCCGGGTCATGTCATTGAAAGCGTCGGCAAGGGTCCCGATCTCGTCGCGAGATGCCACGGACACCTCGGTCTCATAGTCACCCTCGGCGACTCTACCGGTCGCGGCGACCAACGCCTTCACCGGGCGGGTCAGGCTTCGACTGAGGATCGAGCCGAGCAGGATGGAAAGAAGGAGTGCTCCGCCGCCACCGAGGAAGAGCGCCCGCTGGATACTGTCGAATGGAGCGAGGACGGCGTCCAATGGCACGGCAACGATGCGCTGACCCTGTGAGGGATCGGTTGGGACTAGCGACTCAGACTGGATCGACCATTCCGTGCCGCTCGACTCCAGTCGGAGCGGCTCGTCGAGGCCGATCGAGCCCAGCATGGCATCGCGCAGGTCATCGTCGACCCTCGCTGTCTGAACGACACACCTCCCCTCGAAGTGGAGGCATGCCTCGAAGCCGCCGACCGAACCGATTGCCTGAACGTCGGCTGCCTCGATCGGAAGACCGAAGCTGATCGTGCCGATGGGCCGACGGCCCAGTTCCAGGTATAAAGAGCGGACGTCGTACATCGTCCCGTCGATGACTCGGTACGACTGCACCTCCATCGATTCGCCATTGATCAGTTCGTCGGCGATGGGAGCGACGTTGACCGGATCGCCGTCGGGCACCTGCGTGCCCTGAATGACGGAGAGAACCGGAGTGCCGTCCGAGTCGGTGAATGCCAGAAGGGCGTCGGGCCGTCCCTGGAGTTCCATCTCGTAGTCGACCAGGCCAGCCAGGAAGTCGATATCGTTCTCCGAGATCGCCACGTCCAGCGCGCCCAGGGCACGGTTCCCCACGGTGAACGGGCGAGCTAGCTGGCCCACAACCGCCCGGCGGGACTCGTTGCGCTCTTCGAAGGCGGTTCCGGCGTTCTCGACGGTCCGAGCCGTGACCGCTTCGACCTGCTGGCCTGTCACGATGCGCACGACGATAAGGGTGATGATGAGGAGCAGACCGACCGTCCCCAGAAGTGCCGAGAGGAGCTTAGCGCCGAAGCTCTCCCGGATATCGATCACCGTCGGAGCTCCACCTCGATCCGCGTGTTTCCGCCGTCCGTGACGGTCACCGTCCGTTCGAGCTCATCATGATCGGGATGCCAGGCCACGAGCGTGTATTCACCAGCCGGCACCCCGTCGAGCGAAAAGTCGCCGTTCTCATCGACGACTGCATGATACGGGTTCTCCGTGATGATGATCGCGCCGCGCATGAAGTCGTGGACTTCGCAGAAGACCTGGACGATTCCGGCCTTGTCGAAGACCACTTCCTTCGCTTCTCCCTGTGGATAGCGGCCGAGGTCGAATCTCTTTGCGCTCGAGTACGAGAACACGTTGTGGAAGAACGAGTCCTCGTTCGGAAACACGACCGTGCCGCCGACCTGCACCGCTACGACCGGCGGAGCGAAGGCCGTGTCCCTCTGCATCATCTGCGAGTTCGTGCCGTTGCCCGCAGGCGGCGCACCGGCAATGGCCCCCTTCAGGTAGACGACCGCGGGCAGAACCTGGACTGCATGTGAGCGTGCCGACGCGTCGGGGTAGCGATTGGCCGAACGGCGAGGCGGCGGAGGCGGTTCGAGTATGATCGTGCCGGAGATGGTCCCGGTAGGCAGGGATGCGTCGTTGGAGCCGGCTGTGTGCCCGGCCTGGTGTGTGGCGCCGAGCGCGACGACCGACACCAATGCACATAGAAGCACTGCACTCAGCTTCTTCGTCACGGGTGTCCTCCTCCAATCTCGATTGGTCCGGCGTGTGTCACCGGTGCAAGATAGGTGAGGGGTGGGTGTGGGTTCAAACGGATCGGAGCGCTTTTGCGACGAAGTCGAGCAGGAGGCCTTCGATCCAGGCGGGCGTCAGCTTGCTGAGGTCGATCTGCGATTGTTCGGTCGGGGACGCCGAAAGCGCGTCCAGCCAGATTCGACCTACGATCACGGGCGAAGCGCCGTCTTCAGCCAGAATCTCGAGCACCGACCCGCTCACGGGAGGACCTTCGTCGAACGGCGCGCGCCAGGGATCGACCTTGATTCGGATCGACGCGGGGGAGCGATCGAGCCGGTCGTCCACGGTGGTGCGATGGCGAGCCATTTCGAGTCTCTGGATCAGGTCTTCGATCCGAGGTATGACGAGAGCACGGAGGTCGTGCCCGGCGCTCGAGGGGACTGGGGTCTCCGGGACGGGGTCGGGAGTCGCGTTCGTCGGCGCGGGGCGCTGTTCGGATTCCGCTCGCTGCTGCGTCACCGGCGCTGGCACTGGACGAGTCGCGGGGACGCCCTCCTGGCTCGACGCCGACCGCCACCTCTTCGCCCGCGGCGCGGGAGCCGGGTCAGCTTCCGGTTCTCCGATCGACCAGGGGTCGAAGATCGGGTCGTCCATCCTCGTCACCTCAGGCGAGGTCCAGGGCATCGCGAACGAAGGACATGAACTGTTCGCGGACCCAGAGCTCATCCACGTCGACCGCGGGAACCGATCCGAG
>JBDGVT010000088.1:0-9766 GCA_039585495.1 Gemmatimonadota bacterium
TCCCCGCCCATCAAGACCGCGGTATTTGCCGCGATGCTCGCCGGGGCCGGCTTCATCGTCCCGTTCATGTTCGTGTACGGACCCGAGCTGCTGATGGAGGGCACGTTCGTGGGCATCTCGCTCGCGACGGTGACCGCGATCGTGGGGGTCACTTCGCTCGCGGCTGCGGGTGTCGGATACGCCCGAAAACGGCTCGCTCCCTGGGAGCGGGCTCTCGCCCTGGGAGCGGCGCTCCTTCTGGTATTCCCAGGCCTCCTGACCGATGGGGCTGGGCTCATGGCCGTGAGTGTGGTCTTTTTGAGGGCTGAATAGCACTCATGGAGACGACATGGCGAAGAAGACCAACGTGGGGTGGGCCCTAGCCGCCTCTCTTCTGATTGGTGCGTGCGGGGGAGATGGGAGCGTGGAGTTCCTCTCCCTGGGTACCGCCGGCACGGGCGGTATCTACTACCCCCTCGGTGGGGCGATCGCCAGCAGGCTTTCGATCGCCGATAGCGCGAGGCGCTACACGGCCGAAGTCAGCGGCGGCTCGGTGGAGAACGTCAACCGCCTCGGGGCGGGCCAGATGGACCTCGCGATGGCGATCGCCATGACCGTGTACCAGGGTCAGCGAGGTGAGGGTGATTTCGAGCAACCGGTGTCCGGACTTCGTGCCGTGGCGCCGCTCTATCCCAACCTGACCCACATCCTCGTACCCGGAAACTCGGACGCACAGTCCGTGGCGGACTTCGCGGGTTTCCGGGTTTCGGTGGGTGCGGCAGGGAGTGGCACCGAACAGCTCTCTCGACACGTCCTCGAAGCACACGGCCTGACCTACGATGACGTCGAGCCGCGCTACCTCTCGTTCGCTGAATCGTCATCCGCGCTGCGGGACGGAGCGATCGACGCCGCGATCATTTCGGTCGGATATCCGGCCGCTGCAGTCCTCGAGGCTTCCACTACCGGAAATGTGAGGTTGTTGGGCATCGACGAAGATGTCCTGGATCGGATGTTCGAGACGCACCCCTATTACTCCGTGGGTCAGATTCCGGCTGGTTCCTACAGAGGGGTGGAAGAGGCCGTGTCTACCCTGGCGGTCATGAACTGGGTCGTCGCCATGGAATCGCTCGACGACGAAGTTGTTACGATCCTGCTCAACATTATGGATAATGACCGTGTCTCATTGGAGCAGGTGCACGACATGGCCAGGCAGATCGACCTGGGACGCCTTTCCAGTCCGCCGATCCCGCTACATCCGGCCGCACAGCGGTGGTTATCCAGTAGATAGGTGGGGCCTCGGCCCTCAGGTAAACATATGACGTCAGTGACGCGCGCGATGCTTCGGGTTGTCAGAGGCTCGCTTATTCTACCTCTACTTCTGGTTCTCTCTCCGGTTGGGGCCGGAGCGCAGAGCGTTGGGGCCCAGAAGGGTGTCGATGCTCAGCGGCCAGCCGGTGCGAGTGCGACCTCGATTCGCGCCCCCGGTGCACGTGCGGAAGCCGCCCTCGACTCCTCCCTCGACCTGGGCGAGATCGAGATCGATGGCCATCTCGACGAGGCCGACTGGGCCACGGCGCGTGTGTTCACCGGATTCACACAGGCCGAGCCGATCGAGGGATCTCCCGCGGAGCACGACACAGAGGTTCGCGTGCTTTTCGGAGAGGACGCGATCTGGATTGCGGCCCGCATGTGGGACCCCGAGCCGGCGTCGATCGACCGCAGACTCGCTCGGCGGGATGCGCACACCACGACCGACCAGTTCAGCGTGCACTTCGATCCGAATGGTGATGGCCTGACCGGCTACAGCTTCGGTGTGAGTGCTGCGAACGTGCAGGGCGACATCTACTTCTACGACGACACGCGGATGGACGGGGCGTGGAACGCGGTGTGGTCGTCGGCTGTGAGCGTAGACGACCAGGGCTGGACCGCCGAGTTGAGAATTCCGCTCTCTCAGATTCGCTATGAGGCATCGGACGACCTCCAGTCCTGGGGCGTCAACTTCCATCGCTTCCGGGTCGCCAACAACGAGCGCTCCTATTTCTCGCTCATTTCCAAGCTTCGTCGCGGCATCGTCAGTCAGATGGGTCAGATGGACAACGTGCGGGTCGCACGGCCGTCTCGCCGTCTCGAGATGCTGCCGTACGTGGTGAGCAGTCTGGAGAACGGGCCCGTCGATCCGGATGACCCCTTCTTCGATGGTTCGGCAACCGGCGGCCGAGTCGGCATGGACATGAGCTACGGGCTCGGGTCGTCGTTTACGCTCGACGCGACGGTCAATCCGGATTTCGGACAGGTCGAGGCCGATCCAGCCGTCATCAACCTCACCGCCTTCGAGACGTTTCAGCAGGAGAAGCGGCCCTTCTTCGTCGAAGACGCAAGGGTGTTCGACTTCAATCTCGGGGGTCACAGAGATGCCCTCTTCTATAGTCGTCGTATCGGCCGGTCCCCGCATGGCGGGGCGCCGATTGATACCGATTTCGCCGACATGCCCTCCAACGCCACCATCCTTGGCGCTGCAAAGCTGTCGGGCCGCACGTCAGGAGGGCTTTCCATCGGCGCCCTCGGCGCTGTAACCGGTAACGAGTACGGGCAGGGCCTCTTCGAGGACGGGACGCAGGACGAATTCCTGGTCGAACCCCAGACCTCGTTCGGCGTCCTGAGCCTCGCCCAGGACCTGAACCAGGGCCAGACTCAGTTCAGGGGGATCACGTCTGCAATGCGCCGCGACCTCCCGGCCGACGGGGCTTTCGACTGGCTCCCGTCATCCGCATTCAATGCCGGGCTGCGCTTCGAGCACCAGTGGGCCGATCGCATGTATGCGATAAGCGCACTCGTTGCGGGAAGTCATGTGCGAGGATCCGAGGTCGCGATGACCCGGGTCCAGCGTTCGAGCACGCACTATCTGCAGCGACCCGACGCCACTCGCTTCTCCGTAGATCCCGAGGCCCGGTCATTGAGTGGCCGTGACTGGCGGGTTCAGCTCGAGAAGCGCGGTGGCGAACACTGGACCGGCGGCATCTGGGCAGCGGAGATCTCCAACTTGTTCGAGATCAACGATCTCGGGTTCTCCACTTCTGCCGAGAAGCTCGATGCAGGAACCCGGATCGGCTATCGCGAGATTCAGCCGGGAAGTGTCTTCCGGAACTACAACTTCACGTTTACGTCCTACCACAACTGGAGCCACGAAGCTCTCGACGACACCTGGTCCATCCCTTCGTGGCAGAACGCCAGGACCGCCGGGATGAACTCGCTCGAGGTGAAAGGGACACTCCTCAACTACTGGGGCTTCAAGACGAACGCGCGGTACAACCATCAGAAGATGAGTCGGTCCGCGACGCGTGGTGGGCCGATGATGGTCGGGCCCGCGTCCCTGAGCCTGTCGGCCGACTTCAATACCGATCGGCGGAAGGCCTTCAGTTTCAGCCTGCACGTCGAGCGGAGCGACGATCAGATCGGGATGGGTGGGAAGACCGGTGTCCGGGGCGGTGTCACCATGCGCCCTTCCGACAACTTGTCGCTTTCACTGTCGCCCAAGTGGGAGACGTCCACGTCGGGGAGCCAGTACGTGACAGCGACGAGTACGCTTCCGTACGACCCGACCTACGGGACGCGCTATCTGTTCGCTGATCTGGACCGCGAAACCGTTTCCATGGAGACGCGGCTCGACTGGACCTTCACTCCGACCTTGTCGCTTCAGCTCTACGCGCAGCCGCTTCTTTCTTCGGGTGACTACCTCCAGTACAAGCAGCTCGCCGAATCCGAGACGTTCGACTTCACCGGGTTCGTACCGGGCACGGCAGACGAGCAGCTGGATGGGGTCTATTGCACGAGCTCCATCTGCGAGGTCGATGGCAGGCAGCATGTCGATTTCGACGAAGACGGGCTGGCGGACTATTCGTTCAGCGATCGCGACTTCAACATCCGGTCGCTGATCGGCAACGCTGTCGTGAGGTGGGAGTACCGCCCGGGCTCGACGATCTTCTTCGTATGGCAGCGCAGGCAGGTCGGAAGGGCGTCGACGGGCACCTTCGACTTCAATCGGGACGTGGACGCTCTCTTCGGGGCACCGGCCGAGAATCGATTCATCGTGAAGGTGAACTACTGGTTGGGGTTGTAGGGAGCTTCAAAACAGCCTTCCCGTACCATCGTACTGGTTTGCGAACAACCTGCTCGAAGCGTATCTACATGCCATGCTTCGTCTGGCTGCCTACCGGGCAGCTACTCGCTGCCCCCCTAAGCGGAGACTGGTATGACCGAACGTATGAAGCCGATTCTCGGCGCAATGGTCACGGCGATAATCGTTAACTACATCGGGGTCTATTACTTCTACGGCCCGATTGCGGAGAGCGCCGCACCCAGTGGACTGGAGCTGCCCCGAGGGGTAGCGCTTATGATCGCGATGGTCTTCTTCATCCTCTTCTATGATTGGGTGAATCAGCAGGTGAACCACCCGATCAAGTCGGCGATGATCGTCGCGGTCTCGCAGATTTTGCTGGTCGATGTGTACTACGTGCTGGCAGGGCAACGTCCAATGATGCAGGCGGCGGCGAGCGTGGTCGTCCTTCTCATTGGTTGGGGGGCGGCGGGGATGGTCTACGGTAAGCTCCTGGACGCAGATTCCGGGGCGGCAGCCTGACCTAGCAAGGTTCTGCCCGACGCAGCGTACGGCACCGAGGCCGGACGAAGAATCGACCCGGCGCTGCGCCAGGCAGATGGAACAATTGAGGCGGGGGGGGCGATTAGTTGCCTCCCCCGCTCTCTTTTTTTGGCCGATTTCCTCACGGTGTCCGTCTGATGAAGCGTCTTCTCCTCGTCCTGCTCCTGCTCGCCGCTTGTGGAGGCTACGCCCCTCGCGACCTGAGTGAGTTGGTGGTCGAGGACAGCGTCTACGTGGTGGCGGAAACGAGGATGCCCTATTCCGGCCCGGTCTTTCGGAGGTTTCCGGATGAAGCCGGGAGGGTCCAACTAGAGGGTACGCTCCTCGAGGGGACGTGGGATGGCGAGATGATGGTCTACCACGCCAACGGTCGCATCCGCTATATGGGTAGCTTCTCCGAGGGAGAGCGTTGTGGGCCGTGGACCGAGAACCTCGATTCGCTTCCCCCGGTCAATCTGTACGACGAGCTAGTGCGAGACATCGAGAGCATGGGTATCTATCCTCCCTGTGGATGACGCGGGTCCAGCGTCCGACACCATCGAGGGAAAGAAGCACACATGAGCATTTTCGAGATCGCGATTCTCGGTGGAATCCTCGTCGGATTCTTCTGGCTCATCATGTACGCCGCGAACCATGCCAGGTCCAAGGAGGAAGACTAGCGTGCCCGCTGTTGCCGGCACCTTGGAGTGCAAGCGCGACGTCTTCCAGCTTCCGCGGGACTATCACTACTTCAATTGTGCGTACATGGGGCCTCTTCCCCGGGCCGCCGAGGAAGCCGGTGTGGAGGCGATCGCAAAAAAGAGGGTGCCCACCCGCATCGTTCCGCCCGACGCGTTCTGGGAGACGGACGGCCTTCGTACGTTATTCGCCCGACTGATCGGGGCCGACGATCCGGCCAGGGTCGCCATTCAGCCCGGCGTGTCCTACGGCGTCGCGACAGCGGGGAGGAACCTTCCTGTGAGCGGCGGACAGAACATCGTCGTGACGCACGAGCAGTTTCCGGGCAACGTATACACATGGCGGCGTCTCGCGGCCGAATCGGCGGCCGAGTTGAGGACGGTGGAGCCTGCCCCGGGGCCGGCCCGGGGTCGGACGTGGAATGAACGACTCCTCGAGTCGATCGATGCGCATACCGCCATCGTGGCGGTGCCCCACGTGCATTGGACCGACGGCACCCGGTTCGACCTGACCGAGATCGGTCGGCGGTGCCGGGACGTCGGAGCCGCACTCGTGGTGGACGCCACTCAATCCGTCGGCGCACTCGACTTCGACGTCGGTGAGGTACAACCCGACGCCCTCATCTGCGCTACCTACAAATGGCTGCTCGGCCCGTACTCGCTTTCGCTTGCGTATTTCGGCCCACGCTTCGACGACGGAACGCCTCTCGAGGAAACGTGGATCGCGCGGGAGGGGAGCGACGACTTTCAGCACCTGGTGGATTACCAGGATACGTATCAGCCGGGTGCGGTCCGCTATGACGTGGCCGAGCGGTCGAACTTCTTCCTGGCCCCAATCGCGGCCGCGAGCCTGCAACTCCTGCTGGAGTGGCAGCCCAATCGGATTCAGGAGTACTGCCGGGCGCTGACGCGGGACTTCCTGATCGAGGCGGGCGAGCTCGGCTTTTCCGTAGAGGCCGAAGAGTGGCGCGCGAGCCACCTGTTCGGTCTTCGCATGCCCGCGTCCGTCGACCTCGTTGAATTGAAGGAAAGCCTCGCTGCCCGGAACGTCTCCGCTTCGCTCAGGGGCACCGCACTCCGTCTATCACCGAATGTCTACAATGACGAACACGACGTCGCGGCTCTGCTGGACGTGTTGCGTGGCGCGGTAGCCTGAGGGTCCGAGCCCCCCGTAGAGGTTCGGGTCAGCGGCCCTGCACTCCGAAGACGATGTTCGCCTGGGCGCCGATTGCGATCCCCTGCTCCGCAAACCAGCCCTGTCTCACCTCGAGACCGAACATGGCCGGAGCGCTGCTCGGATACGAATCCGTGATCAGCGGCTCCATCGCCACGATGTCCACGATCCGAAACGACGGATCCATGTAGGCGATGTCGAGCGCCACATACGTGTTCGCCATCCAGAAGGAACGGGGCTGACTGTCGGTGAACACGAAGAGCATCCCGGTTCCGTCGGGGACCTCGTCTCGATACATGAGCCCTTCGGCGCGCTCCTCAGCCGTGGAGGCGACTTCTGCGACCACCGTGTCCGCTCCGAAGATGACCCACGCGTATCCGGCGGGGGGCGCAGTATGACTCGAGCGCACCTCGGTGGTCGATGGCGCATCGAGGTTTGCGGCTGCCTCAGCCTCAGCGCTGCTGCACGCCGAACAGACCAGAGCGGCGACCGGAAGCGCGCGGCCGATGCGTAGGGTCAGAAGCCCCACTTTGTGACCAATTGCACTGACGAACATATGCGGGCTCCCATTAGTCCACGGACCAGTGTATCTTACGCCGCTTAATTTTCGGTTCCAGGGGTGCCTGCCTATCCCGAGGGACCGTCTGATGACTGGTAGGGTTGCAGCGTGCGACTTGTTCCCAGTCTGCCACGGAGTGCATGAGCAATGATCGACCAGGGCCTATTGGACATCCTCGTGTGTCCTGAAACCAAGCAGAAGCTCCGCCCAGCGGATAGCGAGCTGCTTGAGAGGCTCAATGCGTCCATCAGCGAAGGCTCCGTGACCAACCGTGGCGGAGCGCCGGTTACGGTCGGTATCGACGAAGCACTCGTTCGTGAGGACGAGAGCTTCCTTTATCCGGTGCGGGACGATATCCCGATCATGCTGATCGACGAGTCGATTCCACTACCCAAACACGCATGATGGCACGAACTCCGCTTCAGAGACTATCCATCCTGCCGGTCCTTGCTTTGGGCCTGGCCGCATGTGACGCCACCCCACCGCCGGTCGGCATGGAACGTGGCGCAGAGCTCTTCCAGACCTGCGCGCCCTGCCACGGACCGGCTGCTGCCGGAGATCCGACGATCGCCGCACCGGCCATCGCGGGCCTTCCTCAGTGGTACGTCGAGGAGCAGCTGCGCGGGTTCCAGGCCGGATTCCGAGGCAAGCACGCCGACGATATCCCGGGCCTGCGAATGCGACCGATGGCGATCACGCTGACCCGAGAGGGTGATGTCGAGTCTGTCGCCGAGTATGTCGCTTCGCTCTCCGCGACGTATCCGGCCAGCACGCTTCATGGAAACGCGGGTGCGGGGGCGGGCTCCTACGCCGTCTGTGTCGCCTGCCACGGTGCAGACGGGTTGGGCAACCCGGACCTTCACGCTCCTCCAATCGTCCAGCTCGACGATTGGTATCTCCTCGCGCAGCTCGAGAACTTCAAGAGCGGTGCACGGGGAGCGGTACAGGGAGACGTGTGGGGCTCGACGATGCGGGTGAACACGCTCGCGATGGATGATCAGGCGATGCAGGATGTGATCGCCTACGTACAGACGCTCAGGTAGCCGAGTAGATGACCGATAAAGCCATGACCGAAACGACCCCCGCCGGCGTCCCGGCTCCTCCTCCGGACGAGGAGAACGAGGCCCTCATCGACGCCGAGAAGACGTTCAAAATCACGGTGATCGGGGCGATCCTTTTCGGCCTGGCCGCGCTCTTCATCATCATGCGCACGAGGATGGGATAGGCCGATGATCGATCTCATCCAGGGCTCCAGCTACGCCGGCAGCATCGACAACATTATCCTCCTCATCGGGGTGATGGTCGGTTTCTGGTTCCTCGCCGCTGAGGGCATCTTCTTCTGGCTCATCTGGAAGTTTCGTGCGAGGCCGGGCGAGAAGTCGCAGTACCTGACCGGAAAAGAGAAGCATGTGAAACGGTGGATCACGATTCCTCACGCGCTCGTGCTCATTTGCGACGTATTCATCATCATCGGTTCGGTCCGCGTGTGGTACAACGTGAAGCAGCGTCTTCCGGAAGCCGACTCGACGATCCGGGTCATCGGGCAACAGTGGGCGTGGACGTTCCAGCACCCCGGGCCGGACAACGAGCTCGACACTGCGGACGACATCTTCACGGTCAACGATCTCCACGTTGAGGTGGAGAAGACGTACCACTTCCGACTGGAGTCTCGTGACGTGCTCCACTCGTTCTCGGTTCCGATCTTCCGGATCAAGCAGGACGCCATTCCCGGTCGAGCGATTACCGGGTGGTTCGAGCCGACGGTTACCGGCGACTACGACATCCAGTGCGCCGAGATCTGTGGGATCGGCCACGGTGTGATGGCCGCTCGGATCCATATCCAGGACGCGAACGAACATGCGGCGTGGATTTCTGCGGCGTCCGCAGCAACCACTCCGTAGAGGACGAAGACAGATGGCAGAAACGGCAGTCGACGTCCAGCACGACGCGCACCACGGGCACGATGACCATCATGGTCCATCGGGGATCATGAGCATCCTGTTCTCCACGGATCACAAGGTCATCGCCCTGCAGTACATGTTCACGGGCATGTTCATGGGCATCATTGGTGCCTACATGGCCTACGTGTTCCGCATGCAGCTCGCCTTCCCCGGCATATCCGTGCCTGGCTTCGGGCAGGTCTCGCCGGGCGAGTACAACGCGCTGGTTACGAATCACGGCACGATCATGATCTTCTGGGTGGCGATGCCCGTATTGATCGCCGCGTTCGGGAATTTCCTGATTCCGCTGATGATCGGCGCGGACGACATGGTGTTCCCGAAGATCAACCGCCTGTCCTACCAGATCTTCCTGGTGTCAGCGCTGGTCCTCCTCGGGTCCCTTTTCGTGCAGGGCGGCGGATTCGGAGGTGCCTGGACGGCGTACCCACCACTCTCTGCGGTGGCCGAGTACAACCAGACAGCACTCGGGTCGTCGCTGTGGCTCATCGCCGTTGCGTTGGAGTTCGTGGCGTTCCTGCTGGGCGGTATCAACTTCATTACGACGCTCATGAACTCCAGAGCGCCGGGTATGAAGGCCTACGACATCCCGCTCGTCTGCTGGATGATCGTGATCGCCAGCATTCTATTCATGCTCTCCGTCGGCCCGCTCATCGCCGGCGCGGTCATGCTTCTGTTCGATCAGGTGCTCGGGACCGGGTTCTACGATCCGGCCCGCGGCGGTGATCCGATCCTCTGGCAGCATCTCTTCTGGTTCTTCGG
>JBDGVT010000088.1:9791-22300 GCA_039585495.1 Gemmatimonadota bacterium
CTTTTGCCGGCGATCGGGATGACGATCGACGTGATCGCCACGTTCGCCCGCAAGAAGATCTTCGGGTACAAGATGGTGCTGTACACGGCGGTCGCGACTGGAGTGCTCTCCTTCTTCGTGTGGGCGCACCATCAGTTCATCGCGGGTATCGATCCGCGCATGGCGAACGTCTTCACGATCACGACGCTGCTGATCTCAGTGCCGATCGCCGAGATGTGTTTCGTGATCATCGCGACGCTGTACGGCGGCTCGATTCGCCTGACCACGCCGATGCTCTGGGCGCTCGCCTTCATGGCGGAGTTCCTCATCGGTGGTGTGACGGGGATCTTCCTCGGGGCCAGTGGCGCCGACATCTACTTCCACGACACGTACTTCGTCCTGGCGCACTTCCACTACACGTTCTTCCCGATTGCGATTATCGGGACGTTCTGTGGATTCACATACTGGTTCCCGAAGTTGTTCGGGAGAATGATGAACGACACCCTGGGCAAGATTCACTTCTGGGGCACCGTCATCCCGTTCAACTTCATCTTCATCCCGCTCTTCGTTCTCGGGATGGGCGGTCAGCACCGACGTATCTACAACTATCAGCACTTCCCGGAGCTGGCCGGAGTCGAGATGTACCAGCTGCGTCAGATCGCCACGATCGCCCTGCTGGTCATGCTCGCCTTCCAGCTCGTCTTCTTCTACAACTTCATCTCCAGCTGGATCAGGGGTGAAAAGGCCGGCAAGAACCCCTGGAAGGCGAACACGCTCGAGTGGACGACCGAGTCGCCGCCTCCGCACGGGAACTGGCCGCCCGACGAGATGCCGAATGTGTACCGGGGGGCGTACGAGTACGGACACCCCGATCGTGAAGAAGACTACTGGCCCCAAAACCAACCGACCTGATGGCACACGCGAAACCGATAGCAACGCTCCGCAGCGCGACCGGGATCCCGACGGGTCGCCTCGCGATCTGGTGGGTTCTGGCGTCAGAGGTGGTCATCTTCGGAGGACTGCTCGGAGCCTACCTGATGCACAGGTTGGGACATCCCGAGTGGGCGGACGCGGCCGCGCACACGAATGTGTGGTTCGGGGCGTTCAACACCTTCGTACTGCTCACGTCGAGCTTCACCGCGGTGCTCGCTCACCAGGCGGCTGAGAAGGGCAACGGCAAGGAAGCCGCGAAGTTGCTGTGCTTCACGATTCTGGGGGCGGTGACGTTCCTTATCGTGAAATCGATCGAGTGGACGAACGAGATCTTGCACGGCTACACGATCACGGCGAACAACTTCTGGTCTTTCTACTACACGGCGGCGGGACTTCACGGACTACACGTGATCGCGGGTGCCGTCATCATGGGCTTCATCGCATTCGATGCGTACCGGGGCAAGGAGCTTCAGCGCGTCGAGTTCATCGGGATCTATTGGCACTTCGTCGATGTGGTCTGGATCTTTCTTTTCCCGCTTCTCTACATCGCGAAGTAGGGCGACATGTCTGAGCATCAAGAACATCACGACGAGCACCACGTCAACTACAAGAAGATCTATTTCACGCTGCTGGGTCTTCTCGTCGTCAGTGTGGTCGGCCCGTTTCTCGGCATCCTGTGGGTGACGCTCCTCACGGCCTTCGGCATCGCGCTCGTCAAGGCCAGGTTGGTCATCAACAACTTCATGCACCTCAAGTGGGAAAAGAGGCTCATGAAGTGGATGCTGGCGACGTCCCTGGTCCTCATGGGCATCATGTTCGCCGGTGTGGCACCCGACGTCATGAACCATGAAGGGAACAACTGGGAGAATGTCGCGGCCAAGGCTGCGGTAGCGAGAGGCGTCGATGGAGGCGAGCACGCCGAGGAAGCGGGCGAAGAAGAAGAGACCGCTACCGAGGTTGTCGCGGCCGGGTTCAGTGCGGAGCAGTCGTTCACACTCGTGTGCGGGACCTGCCATGGCTCTGCCGGGGACGGAACCGGACCTGCGGGCGCGGCGCTCGACCCACCACCGGCAGACTTCACGGACCCGGTCTTTTGGGAGACCCGCGATCGAGATCGTATCAGGATCGCCATCCGGGACGGTGCGGCCGCAGTCGGCGGGTCGGCGTTGATGGCTCCATGGGGCGCGCTCTATCCCGATCCCGACCATCTCGAGCAGATGGTCGATTACGTGATATCGCTCGGCCCGAACGAATAGCCGAGGGACGAAGACGATGAACTCAGCGACCGCCGCCTACCCGATCGAGCAACGACCGGCGCCGGTGCGCCGTGGTCCACTGGTTTCGAACGGCGTCCTCGGCATGCTCATCTTCATCTTCACCGAGGTGATGTTCTTCGCTGGCCTGATCTCGGCACACGCCATCGTGAGGTCCCAGGCCGCGGGTCAACTCTGGCCCCCGTACGGCCAGCCGAGGTTGCCCGTGGAGGAGACGGCGCTCAACTCACTCGCGCTGATGGTGAGCGGCGTGGTGCTCGTACTCGCGTGGTTCGCCTTCAAGCGCGAGGCATCCGCGGCTCGGATCCCGCTCCTGCTTTCGATACTCCTGGGCACGGTCTTCGTCGGATTCCAGGGCGTCGAATGGACCGCGCTTCTCGCCGAAGGGCTCACGATGCAGTCGAGCGCCTACGGTGGCTTCTTCTATCTCATCGTCGGAGCGCACGCGTTCCACGCGGTGGGCGCTTTGTTGGCGCTGATGTGGGCGTTCCATAAGCTCGATCGGCGAGAGCTCACGGCCTCGCAGCTCGGCACGGTCTCCGCGTTCTGGTACTTCGTGGTGCTGGTGTGGCCGGTGCTCTATCTGAAGGTTTACCTGTGAGCCGCGGATGGATCGTCCTCGCGGTGATGGCGGTTCTGGCCGTGTGGCCGGAGTCTGTGTCCGCGTGCCCCGTCTGCTTCGATTCGAGTGACGAGAACCGGCAAGCCTTCCTGGCGACCACGGCGTTTCTCAGCCTGTTGCCCCTGGGGATGGTCACCGGAGCGGGCCTCTGGCTTCGCAAACGCCTGCGCGACGTCGAGTCCGAGGAGTCGATCGGCATCGATTCGGACGCTTCAGGGGCTCCGTAGCGCCCTTCCGGGGTGCGAATCGCGACGAACCAGCTCGGCCCCGCTAGCTGGACTGAACCTGGCGGCACTTGCGGAGATCCGCTTCTGGCGGCACGAATGAGGTCTTCATCGTTTTGTGCCCCGAGGCGAGCGATCCTTTGAACCCAGGCCCTGGTCCCGAGTCAGCACCCGATGGCGGGGCATCTCCCGGCACGTCCAGGGGGCCCGTACGACGCGTCTACGCGCCGCCGACCGGTCGGGGCGATGTGGACCAGTTCGAGCGTGTCGCACGCCTCAAGGTGTTCCTCTGGTCCATCGTGGGTGCGTTCCTGGGCTTCCTCCTGGGGGTCTTTCTGGGCGTTCAGGGGAAAGCGGGACCGCTGGTCGTGATGACCACCACCCTCATTGGCTGGGCCTCCTCCTATTTCGGTCCCCTTCTGCTCATGAAGTGGTCGGCGCAGGCGGGAGGCTCTCTGTACAATCCTTCCGGGAAGAGCACGCCTCGAAAACGAGAGTACTCTCTCGCCGAGTCGTATGTGGCACGTGGGGAGTATCAGGCCGCGATCGATGCGTTCGAGGTCGCCATTGGTGAGGACCCCACGGACTCGATGCCGTACATTCGTGTCGCACGTATCCAGCGGGACAAGGTGGGCGACCCCGAGGGCGCCGCTCACTGGTTCAAGAGGGCGCTCACCGAGTCCGAAACCAATTCGGGCATGCGCACGCTGCTGCGAAAGGAGTTGCTCGAGCTGTATGAGGTGCGGATGAAGCAGCCGGAGAGAGCGGCACCCATGCTCGCCCGGATTTCCGAACAGGAGGCGGGCACAGCTGACGGGGACTGGGCCGGGGTGGAGCTGGGGAGGATCAAGGCGATCATGGCGGATGGGTCCGAGACACTGTGACCACTGCCTTGCGGTCCGAGGTCAGTCCAAGGGGCTTTGCCCGCTTCTACCTGCCGTTGGTGGCGACCAGCTACCTCCTTACCGCGACCAATCCGCTTCTCGCGGCGGCACTCGCCCGCACGTCTGATCCGGCCACCGCGCTCGCGGGGTATGGCGTGGCGTTCGCCCTCATCGGCGTCATCTACGCACCTCTCCTCGTGGTCCAGCAGGTGGCCGCTCAACGACTGCTCAGTGTTGGCGACCTCGCCCCCGTGCGGCGCTTCACGGTGGCCGTCGGCCTGCTTCTTTCCGGGCTGGCGGCGTTGATCGCGTTCACGCCAGCGGGCGTCTTCGTCTTCGAACAGCTCGTCGGTGTGCACGACACGATCCTCGACGAGGCCATGTCGGCCATGACCGTGCTGTGGCCCGTGCCGGCGCTGACCGGAGTTCGAGCGCTGCACCAGGGCCGGCTCGTGGCGGGGCATCGCACCGGTCCCATCGCGGCGGCGACCGGAGCAAGGGCGGGTGTCCTCGCGGTGGTCGCATTCGGGTTGACGACGACGCCCGTGGGCGCCTGGCTGGGCGGAGTCGCGTTCACCGCGGGGCTGGCAGCCGAGGCCCTCTACGTGACCTTCGCACAGGCGCCGACGCCGACGGTTCCGGAACGAGGCGAGCTTGAGTCTGAGGGAGAGGATCGTCTCCTCTCCTTCTCGACACCGCTCATGGTGAACGTCGTGTTGTGGTGGAGCACGCCACTCATCATCAACTCCGTGCTCGCGCGGACGCCCGAGCCGGACTGCTCGATCGCCGCCTTCACGGTCGTCGAAGCCGTCGCCTGGTTCCTCACCGCACCCGTGGGGCAGCTCCAGCACGCGTCCCTCGCGCTCGTCGACTGCCGCGCTGCTCACCGTCGTGTCCGGATCTATGCGGGAGGCCTCGCGGTCGCGGTCACGCTTTTCCTCGGCATTCTGGCGATTCCCGCTATTCGCGAGGCGATTCTATGGACCGGCTTCCGGCTCGATCCATCGCTGCTCGAGCCGGCCGGGCTCGCGTTCCCCGTTGCAGCCCTGTACCCGGTCCTATACGGGCACAGACAGTACTACCAGGGCTTGTTCGTTCGTGTCGGTTGCACGGGACTGATTGGGCGTGGGGCGGTGCTACGCATCGTAGTAATCCTGGCCGCGGCTCCTCTGCTCCTGGGGCCCATGGGCGCCAATGGAGCGCGGCTCGGGGTAACGCTCGCGATCGTAGGCCTGCTCGCTGAAGCGGTCTTCCTCGAAGTGATGGCTCGACTGAGAGCGCTGCCCCGCCTCGACGAGAATTAGACGCTACGACTGGGTCGAGGTATCTCCGATCGTCCAGTCATCGACGCGAACGTCGAGTCGGTGGTTCACCCTGACCCCCGCGATGCCGTAGGGTCGGACGCGTGCAGCCGGACTCGCGAAGACGACGACATCGTTCACCAGGAACCTCGTTTCCCCGTCGAAGACGTCGACCGCTAACCTGTTCTGGGGCTCCTCCCCCTCCGCAGCCACCGACTGGACCGCTTCATGGGGTGTCCAGTCCACGAGTGTCTCCGTCATCTCCCCGACGCGACGCTTGACCATGAAGTCCCCGGTAGGCCGGATCAGGAGATAGGTGTACTCGAGGTCCGGTCCCGTGAGGTCGATACCGCCGACGAAGATGCCGTACGCCTCGCGGTAGCCGACGGGAGCGTCGTACTGAACGAAGGAGGCTTCGATGTGGAAGTCTCCACGTGTGATCGCGTCGTCCGTGCGGTAGGCGATACCGGCCGGCCCCGTCTGGACCCTGATTCCGTCGTCGTCCTCCACGAGCTGGAACTGATCCAAATCACTGGATTCGCTGTCGAGCCTCACCTCGAAACTAGGGCGGGCAGCCTCACCGGTCTCACCCGACGGTTCGGGCTCCGCAGCTTCCCCACAGGCTGAAAAAGCCAGGATCGCAAGCACAGCGTTGAGCCTGGATGCTGTGCCGACCCCACTGAGCGAACTCATTCCTCTCATCCTCATCCCGCCCTCCGCCTCTTGTTCTTCAGGAAGTCCATCATGATGTACTGGCCCAGGGTCAGCGTGCTGGTGAAGTATGCCTTTCCGCGCGCGATCTCGGAGACCTTCTGAACGAACTGCACGAGGTAGGGATCGTTCGCGAGCATGAAGGTGTTGATGAGAATCCCGCCCTTTCGACATGCCGCGACCTCCTGGAAGGTCCGCCGCAAGATCATCGGGTCGAGCGCACCGGAATTCGTATAGACCCGCCCGTCCGGGAGCGTTATCGCGCTCGGTTTGCCGTCGGTGATCATGATGATCTGACGCATGTCCTTCTTCTGCGACGTCAGGATGCGACGCGCGATCTCGAGTCCTTCAGCGGTGTTCGTATGGAACGGCCCCACCTGCGCCTTGCCGAGCTGGGACAGCGGAATCTCCTGCGCGCGATCACCGAACGTCACGACCTGGAGAGAGTCACCGGGAAACTGCGTCCGAATCATGTGTGACATCGCCAGGGCGACCCGTTTCGCAGGTGCGAAGCGGTCTTCGCCATAGAGCACCATCGAATGACTGATGTCGAGCAGAAGGACGGTGGCGCAGGACGAGCGATACTCGGCCTGGTGGACCATCAGATCCCCGTACTCCAGATCGAGCGGGACGCTCAGGCCTTCGCGTTCGATCGCGTTCTTGAGCGTCGCCGGAATGTCGAGGTTCATGGTGTCACCGAACTCGTACGGCTTGGATGCCGCCTCGGCTTCGATTCCCGTCGAGAGATGCGGAGTGTCGTGTGAACCGGCGCTCGCCTTGCCTAGAGCAGAAAGCAGACCCTTGAGCGCGCGGTGCCCGAGGAAGTCCATTCCCTTCTGCGTCAGATTGAACTGGACCTGCTGCGCCGCTTCCTTGGCTTCGTCGATGTTGCCCTGACCGGTGACGTCGTACGTACCACCGGGCAACTGTGGATTGCCGGTTTCTAGGTTGATGAATCCCTCTTCAGCCATTTTCTGAACGAGATCGTCGAGCAGCTCGGCGATCTGCCGCCGGATCTCCTCGTCCCCCTCTCCTTCTCCACGAAGTTCGTCGATCATTTCGGGAGTGAGTTGACCGCTCTCGACGAGCGCTTTCAGGAGCGCGTTCTTGAGCGAGTCGGTCGAGCTGACGTCCTCGTCACCGGACCATCCCCAATAAGGGTGGTAGTTCGGCCCACCCGCGAATCCACCGTCCATGAGAAAGTCGGACAGGTGCTCGAGGAGAGATTCCAGATTCAGGGCGTCGAGCCAACGGCCCTTGTATTTGGAGTAGGTCGTGAAGCGCATGACACCATGCTACGGGGCAGGATACCTTCCCGCCATGAATGGTATTCCCATCGAAGCGGCCTCTCGAGATCAGCTCCAGGAGGCCCTGCTGGGTCACTACGACCGCACGGCCAGAGAGCTGCCGTGGAGGCGTGACACCGACCCGTACCGTGTGCTGGTGTCCGAGATCATGCTTCAGCAGACGCGAGTCGAGACGGTGAGGGAGTACTACGAGCGCTGGCTCGTGCGGTTCCCCCGACTCGAGGATCTGGCGGCGGCCGACGAGGAAGATGTTCTCAAAGCGTGGGAAGGGCTGGGCTATTACCGTCGCGCGCGGAATCTGCACACGACGGCCATGATCGTGTGCGAGGATCACGGAGGGATGCTTCCCTCGGACAGTGTGGGCCTCCGGGCGCTCCCCGGAATCGGCGAGTACACGTCGGGCGCCGTGTCGAGCATTGCATTCGGTGAGAGGGTGCCCGCGGTCGATGGCAACGTCCGGAGGGTCCTCGCGCGCTTCTTCGACGTTGCAGAGCCCAGGGCGTCGTGGCTACGAGAAACGGCGGACCAGCTGGTTGACGGCAGCCGGCCCGGTGACTGGAATCAGGCGCTAATGGAGCTCGGAGCGACTGTGTGCACGCCGCGAAAGCCAGCCTGCTCGAGCTGTCCGCTGTCACCATGGTGTCAGGCGCTCGCGGCTGGAACGCAGGCGGAGCGGCCTGCTCCGGCCCGGGCTCGAAAAGTCCCGAGGAGCGTATTCGTTCTGGCCGTCCTGCACGCCGGCGGAAGGGTCTTGATCGCCAAGCGGCCGGCCGGAGGATTACTCGCCGGCCTATGGGCATTCCCGGAAAGCGTGCTGGAGAGCGGTTCGCCTGAGTCGGACGCACGGGCCGTCGCGTTACGGATGGCGGAGACGCTCGGGTATCGGACGATCCGCGCCGATGAGCTGCCGACCTGCACGCATCGGTTCACGCACCTCGAAGCCGTGTACATTCCTTGGGCTGTCGAGGTACTCGAGCCTGAAACGGATGTGGGTACGGGGTATGCCTGGCTCGACGCTCACGGACCCGACGACCGGGCGCTCCCCGTGGCTCAACGCAGGGTGTTCAGGTCCTGGCTCGCGCTCCATGAGACGCCGGAGGAAATGTGAGAGTCTCGGATATGACATGGATGCAGGTGGAGGACCACCTGCAGACCGACGATCGGTGTGTGCTCCCCCTCGGAAGCACCGAGCAGCACGCGTACCTGAGCCTGGCTACCGATTCGATCCTGGCCGATCGGATGGCCAATGATGCCGCCGAGCCTCTCGGCGTGCCGGTGTTTCCCTCGCTCAACTACGGGATCACCCCGTACTTCATGGGATACCCGGGGACGGTGACCATCTCTCCCGCCACATACGATCAGGTGCTCACCGAGATTCTCGCGGGCATTCATCTGCACGGGTTCAAGCGCATTCTCGTGGTCAACGGACACGGCGGAAACAGCCCTGCGCGTGGCGCTGCCGAGGCATGGGCGGGGCGTAGCGAGGGTGTGGAGTTGCTCTGGCACGACTGGTGGAAGACTCCGACCGTTCGGGCAGCGGTCGACGAGATCGACCCGGATGGTTCGCACGCATCATGGATGGAGTCATTTCCGTGGACCCGTGTCGGAGGTGTGGCCGTTCCAGAGGGGCACAAGGACCCGGTGGACCTCTCCAACCGAAACGACTTGTCTCCCCTGGCGTTCCGAGAGGTGTTGGGGGACGGTTCCTTCGGCGGCGACTATGAACGACCCGACGGAGAGATGCTGGGCTTGTGGGACCTCGCAGTTGCTGAGACGAGAGAGCTCTTGATGGCTGGGTGGACGTCGTGAGTTTCGAATTCGCCGGCCAGACGGTGCTCGTGACGGGTGCTGCGCACGGCTTCGGTCGTGCGATTGCCGGGGCTTTCGCCACCCGGGGTGCTCGGGTCTTCGCGTGTGACGTCGTCGAGGCGGAGCTTGCCGAAACCGTGAATGTCCTGGGGGACGGTGGTCACGGGATGGTCGTCGACGTGACGGATCGGACCGCGGTCCAGGAATGGGTCCAGGAGGCGCTCACCCGCACGGGACGCATCGACGTGCTCGTGAACAATGCCGGGGGGGTGCTCGGTCAGGTCGGCAGACCGCTCGAACAGGTCACGACCCAGGAGTGGGAAGCGATCGTTGCCGTAAACCAGACCGGTGCGTTCTGGACGGCGCAGGCGGTGGCCCTCCCGATGAAGGAGGCGGGCTCAGGACGCATCATCAACATCTCGAGCGGGGCGGGGCTCGGGATCAGCAAGACGGGGATCCAGGCCTACGCTGCGGCGAAGGCCGGTCAGATCGGCCTTACACGCCAGCTCGCGCACGAGCTCGGCCCATACGGCATCACGGTGAACAACGTCGCTCCCGGCTTCGTGTTGTCGAACGAGGCCACACAGAGGCAGTGGGAGGCGTATGGGTACGACGGCCAGGAGCAGCTACTCCAGGGAATCGCGCTCAAACGCCTCGGCACTCCCGCCGACATCGCTCATGCCGTTCTCTTCTTCGCATCGGACTACGCCAAGTGGATCACCGGGGTGGTCCTGCCCGTCGACGGGGGAAAGTGACAGGGCGTTAGTCCTCGTCGGTGAGGTCGGGCCAGACCGCCTTCCTCTCCGCCTTGAAGAGGAGTGAGGTTTCGACCCTCGCGACCTCGGGAAGACTCGTAATCGCGTCGAGCGTGAAGTCGCGGAGGTGGTCCATGTCCTGGGCGACCGCGTGCGCGAGATAGTCGTTGCGACCGGTCACGTGGTAGAGCGCCACGACCTGAGGGAGTTCGATTGCGCTTCTCTCGAAGCGGGCCACAGCCGAGCGGGTGTGTCTTTTGAGCTGGACCGCCACGAAGGCCTGGACGCCAATCCCGAAGGCAGTCGGATCTACGTCCGCGTGCGCGCCGAGAAGTAGTCCCCGCTCGGAAAGACGACGCACACGCTCCAGGCAGGCAGACTGAGAGAGGCCGACCGATCGGGCCAGGTCCTTGTTCGTCGTCCGCGCATCCTTCGCCAGCAGGCTCAGAATGTCGCGGTCGATTCGGTCAACATCGGATATTGGGTGCATGAGCCGAATTTAGTGCGGTGAAATAGATCATATACAGAACCAAAGGCATATTTAGCGAACCTCACAGGTGTGATCAACCGCGTGGGCTCCGCGCGAGGGGACGGAAATGCGATTCGAGACGAAGGCGGTCCGGTCGGGTCGAGGTCAATCCAGGACGGACGGGTCCGTCGAGGTCGGGGTGGCGCACGTGCCCGGGATCGACCTGTCGACCACGTATGGGTTCGATACGTCGGCCGCTGCCGCCGATTCGATGGACTCGCTCATCGAGGGCGACTTCCATGCCCCCAACCCGATCTATTCGAGGCTGCACAACCCGACGGTGGCGGGATTCGAGGCGGCGCTGGCCGACCTGGAGCACGCGCAGGGTGCCGTGGCGTTCGCTTCGGGAATGGCCGCGACGGCTGCGGTTCTGAGCGCAGCTACGACCTGCCAGGAGGAGTCCCTGCCTCACGTGGTGGCCATTCGCCCGCTCTACGGGGGTACCGATCACCTCTTCGATTCCGGGCTGCTCGGCACCGAAGTCACCTTCGCCTCCGCTGAGAATGTCGGTGACGCGATTCGGCCCGACACCGGCCTGGTCTTCGTCGAGACGCCCGCGAACCCCACCCTCGCCCTGGTCGACCTGCGCGACTTGATCGCCCAGGTCAGGGAGGTGGAGAAGCGATACTCACGCACGATTCCCGTGGCAGTCGACTCGACCTTCGCGACGCCGGTACTTCAGAAGCCGCTCACCCTTGGCGCCGATCTCGTCGTACACAGCGCCACGAAGTTCCTGGGTGGGCACGGAGATGTGATGGGGGGAGTCGTGGCCACGTCCGACCTGTGGGCGCGGCGTCTGCGGCAGGTTCGGATGGTGACGGGAGGCATCCTTCATCCGCTCGCCGGCTACCTCCTCCACCGGGGGCTGCAAACGTTGCCCCTTCGGGTACGTGCTCAGCAGGCGTCGGCGCTTGTACTGGCAGACCGTCTCTCCGGTCATCCCGCAGTTCGCCAGGTGTACTTTCCCGGGCTATCGGGTGATCCTCGTGAGAGACGACTGCTGGCTACGCAACAGTCGGGTCCGGGTTCGGTCCTGTCCTTCTGCGTGTGGGGGGGGGCGGAGAGCGCACGCCGTGTACTCGAGGGCCTCGAGCTGATCACCCGGGCCGTGTCACTGGGGTCAGTGGACACACTGATTCAGGTGCCGGCCCAACTCACCCACCGCATCGTGGACGCGTCCGATCGGGAAGAGTCGGGTGTGTCCGACGACCTGCTGCGTCTGTCGGTCGGCCTGGAGAATGTCGACGACCTCTGGGAGGATCTGGACCAGGCTCTGTCTCCGGAATCGTCGATACGTGGCCGAATGGGGGACAGGGCTCACGCCCGATCGGCCTAGACGTCCAGACCGCCCATCGGGTCGAAGCCCTGGTACCCTTTGCCCTGCGTGGGGCCCTGATGCGGTGCCCGGACGTATCCTGCGGTATTCCTGCTGATGCGGCGTTGTGCAACGAGCGCTTCGAGGACGAGTTCGCACGCGGCCACCCGTAGCCCATCACTGGCGGCAGCTGGGGCGAGTCCGACGTTCTCGACGAGTTGCAAGAGACCGGGTACGGTCTCGAAACCGAGGACGCAGGCCGCTGAGGCGGAATCCTCTCCGACCTGAAGCGCTCCGCCCGTCTCGAAGTACTCGACGATGTCCTCGACGTCCGCTCCAGCGGCTCGTACATCGAATGTCTGGGAAGACCCCTGCTGAATGAGCTCGCGTGCGATCCTGTCCGCACCGTGTAGCTCTCCCTCGTACTCGAGCTCCATCTTGCCGGTGATCGCAGGCAGAGCTGCGTAGAGATCGCCGATGCGGGGCACAGCCATCGTGACGCAGGGCACGCCGCTCGGCGTTCGAGACGATGGTCTCCATGACCGTGATCGGCATTCGCTGACTGACGCCGGAGCGTTGATCCACACGCTTGTCGTTGCGGGCGAGGAAGGCGAGTCGCTCGACGGTCTCCTCGAGGAAGTCCGGGACCTCGACGCAGGTGTCGGCCCGTGCGACCCAAGCTTCCTGCCGCGTGATGTCGATGCCGGTCTCGAGCTCCTCCGGGTAGTGTGTCCTGATTTCCGCGCCGATCCGGTCCTTGAGCGGCGTGATGATCTTGCCTCGGGCCGTGTAGTCTTCCGGGTTGGCGGTGAAGACCATGAGGACGTCCAGCGCGAGTCGGATCGGATAGCCCTTCACCTGAACAT
>JBDGVT010000089.1:0-14949 GCA_039585495.1 Gemmatimonadota bacterium
GAGCCGCTCGACCTCACCCGTGGCCGATCGCAGGCCGGCCGTGTCCACCAATCGGAAGGGGAACCCGCCGAGCTGCACCACGGCCTCGAGTGCGTCGCGCGTCGTGCCCGGCTCCCCCGTGACGATTGCCCGGTCCTCTCCGATCAGAGCGTTATAAAGAGACGACTTTCCGACGTTCGGACGACCCGCGAACACCGCGAGCGCCCCCTCCCGCAAGAGCTCACCCTGGGGCGCGGTCTTCAGCATCGCCTCCAGGTCCCCGATGAGGCCGTCGGCTTCCACTACAACCGTTTCCAACGGAACAGGCGGATCGTCCTCTTCAGGAAAGTCGATGTGGTGAACCAGGAGTGCCTCCAGCTTCACGAGCCGTTCCCTGAGTGCCGCCACCCTCCCCGAGAGACCCCGCTCGAGTTGTGTGAGGGCAGCCCGATGAAGTGCGCGACTCCTTGCTTCGATCAGATCCGCGATCGCCTCGGCCTGAGTGAGGTCCAATTTCCCCCGCAGATAGGCCCGCCTCGTGAACTCGCCCGGCTCCGCCATCCGTGCGCCGGCTCGCACACAGGCATCAACGACCAACGACGGAATCAGCCAGCCCCCGTGGCAGGACAGCTCGACCATATCCTCACCGGTGTAGCTCGCGGGCATGACGAACCGAGTGACAACCGCCCGATCCAACTGAGAACCGTCGTCCGGATCACACAGCTCGAGGAGGGTCGGAGTACGCGCCTCGGGAAGAGCGGCCTCCTGGGGAATCAGACTCCTCAGTACGCCTGCGGCGTCCGGTCCGGATATCCTGACCACCGCGATGGCCCCGACACCCGGCGCTGTCGACAGCGAGACGATCGTGTCGACGTCCACCATCGACAGCTTAGTCGCGCGACAGGGTCAGAGGCGGTCGTCCCTTCATCTTCTTTCGCTCGTTCGCAATCCAGATCTGCTGCGGCAACGTCGCGATGTTCGCAGTCGCGTAATAGAGGTTCAGGCCGCTCGCGAGGTTCATGAAGATGAAGAGCATCATGGGCGGCATGATGTACATCATCATCTTCATCTGAGGATTCTCCTGATCGAGCGAGCGCAGGCTCACCCACTGCATCAGGAACATCGAAACTGCCAGGATGATCGGCAGGATGAAGAAGGGGTCCTTCGCCGACAGATCTGGAAGCCACAAGAACGGGACGCCGCGAAGCTCGATGGTGTTCTGGAATACGAAGAAGAGCGCAATCAGCACCGGCCACGGAAGGAGCATGGGCAGGCACCCCGCGAGCGGGTTGAAGCCATGCTCCTTGTACAGCTTCATCATCTCCTTCTGGAGCTTTTCCGGATTGTCCTTGTACTTGTCCTGGATGTCCTTCACCAGCGGCTGCACGGACATGTTCCGCAACTGGGCCTTCATCGCCTTGTGGTTCAACGGGAACAGCACGACCCGCATCGCCACACCAAAGACGATCAGCACCCAGCCGTACCCGAGACTCAGCTGGGTGTGGAGGAAGTGCAGTACGGTCATGATGATCGAGACGATCGGTCGCACGATCGGGCGGAATACCCGCCATCCGTACGGATTGACCCCCTCCATCCCCTGACCGAGCGAAGCCAGGAGTGTGTATTCCTGGGGTCCCATGAACAGACGGTGGGCGAACTGTCCATCCACACCGATGCTCTCCGCAGCACCCACGCGGACCCGCTCGGGGAGCGTGGTCCCGCGAACGATCAGCCCTCCCAGATAGCTCGCCTCGGTGGCCGTCTCGGCCGTCTCACCGGTCAGCAGTGCGATGACGAAAAACTTGCTGCGGAAGGCAGCCCAGATGAGCGGTCCTTCTACGATCATCGGCTCGCTCTTGCTGAGCAGAGTCGACTGAACCCCGTCCTGAAGATGATTGTGGACGTAGGCCATCGAGCGCGCCTCAACTGCAGAGTCCTTCTCCGCGTAGGCCAGCCCCTCTCCGAGGTCGGTCACCAGAAGCGGCCGTTCCACTCCCTGAACGGATCCTCGCACGTCCACCTCGTAGCTGGCGGGGTCGAACTCGTACTCGACCTCGAACCGGAAATCACTGGTCGGGTGGTCGTATACGAAGGCCAGCGTCTGCGGTCGTCCTCCCTCGGACAGGCCGAACCATCGGGCACGAGTTGAACGGAGCCCCCCCGATTCAGCGCGGGGAACTCCGAGAGTTCTCCAGACACAAGCTTGGCCCCGATCGACGAAAACTCGTATCGGTACAGAGGGCCCGAAACCACGACCTGAACCTCTGGGGCCGCGACGGCCGCGGCCGGGTCCGACGCCAGTTCTGCCTCGGGCCTGACTCTCCCTGCGGCTGTCCCCGCCGGAATCTCGGGATCAGCACCGGTCCCGGGGATGTCCGGAATCGCTGAATCACTGGTAGGCAACTCACCGACTCTGCCTTCGGCCAGACTGTCCGCCGGAAGTTCGAGCGCCTCGGGCACCTCGGGCGGGAAGAGCCTGTTGGTGCCTATCAGAACGCCCAGCATCAGGAAGACTGCGAGCAGGAAACGAACTTCTGTCTTCATCCGGCAATCAATCCATCGGCGTGCGCTGAGCTCTCGGGACGATCCTCGAGAATACGCTGGTCTGCATCAACCGGAGCAGGGACCGGATCGAACCCGGAACCGCCCCAAGGGTGACAGCGACCGATCCGTCGCAACGCGAGCCACCCACCCCTCCTCGACCCGTGCTTGTCGATCGCCTCTATCGCATAGCTCGAGCACGTCGGGTTGTACCGACATGCCGCGGGCGTCCAGGGCGAGATCGCTACCTGGTATGCGCGCACTGATGCGATCAGGAATCTTCCGAGCACAAATCCTCCAATGCCTTCTTTACTTCAATCTCGAGCTTCGCAAAGTCCACGTCGTAGGCGGAACGCTTGGCCCGAATCAGCACGTCGGCCCTCACCCCGGCCGCGTCGAGACCGGGGAGCACCTGCCTTCGACCGATTTCCCGCAACCGCCGCTTCAGGCGATTCCGAGCGACGATCTCGTGACCGTGCTTGCCCACCACCAGACCCAACCGGGAACGCGAAGCGGGGGAAGCCGCGAAGAAGACGTCCAAGCTGCTCGTCCTCTTCCGCTTCCCCCGCTTCAACAACTCGCGGATTTCAGACCCGAGTCGAATCCTCGCCTCCCGTGGGAGCCGCTCGACTCGCTCTGCGGTCTCGGCGACTACTTGCCGCCGATCTCCACAACGATCTTCGACCGGCCCCGGTTCCGCCGGCGGTTGAGCGCCTTGCGCCCGCCCACTGTCTTCATGCGAGCACGGAACCCGTGCTTGTTCACCCGCTTGCGGTTGCGAGGCTTGTATGTCGGCTTCATTACTGCCAGCCCAATTCATGGTTGTACAACGTTTAGAGATGAGCTTGGAAAGATAGTCCCAGGCGTCCAAAACGGTCAACGGGAGGGGGGTCGGAGGCTCTGTCATGGGGCTGAAAACAGGCCAAAATCGGGCTCTTTGACTTTTCCCGGAGCCCTGGGTAGCTTCGACGCCCCCATGAAATTCGAACCCTGTTCGACCACCCTTCACAGCCTCCGGAACGCATCCGTAGATGCCCTCAGCACGCCCCATGAACCGACGTGATTTCGAGTCGCTGGGCTCCGCTGAGAATGGCACACGGGAGACCTCGTGGAGCTGACGGCGCAGGAACTCTGGACTCGAATTCAGGAAGCGGTCCGCGGATCCGTGCCCGAGCACGCGTTCAGCACCTGGATTTCGTCCGCAACCGCAGTGGCCTCCACCTCGGACGAACTCGTCCTCGAGGCTCAGAATCCGTTCCATGTCGAGTGGCTCGAAGATAAGTTCGGACCGATCCTGGCCGCCGCGGGTGAGCAGGTGCTCGGTCGCCCCCTCACCATTTCGGTCTCGTCGAGGATTTCGCCCGACCAGATTCCGGTCGCTTCGATTCAGCTCGATGCCCCCGCTCCGACTCTCGGAGAGGTGTATCCCGGCAAGACGCTGCATACACCGGGTCCCGATCGCACCGAACCGGCGCATGCGGCCCGGCCATCGCTGAACGAGCGGTACACCTTCGATCGTTTCGTCGTCGGCACGAACAACCAGCTTGCCGCTGCGGCGTCGAGTGCGGTCGCCGACAAGCCCGCTCGGATGTACAACCCCCTGTTCCTCTATGGCGGGGTGGGACTTGGCAAAACACACCTCATGCACGCCATCGGGCATCAGCTCATCGAAACGGACCCCACCAAACGGGTGGCGTACGTGTCCTCCGAGCAGTTCATGAACGAGCTCATTACGGCGATTCGTCAGGGAACGACTCCTGCCTTCCGGGCCCGGTACCGTCAGATGGACCTGTTGCTGGTCGACGACGTGCACTTCCTCGGTGGCAAGGAAAGCACACAGGACGAGTTCTTCCACACCTTCAATGCTCTCTACGATGCCCAGCGCCAGATCGTTCTGACCAGCGACCGGCCGCCGAAGGAAATGGCCCGCCTGGAGGAACGCCTGGTGTCCAGGTTCGAATGGGGACTGGTGGTCGATATGCGGCCGCCCGACTACGAGACCCGCATTGCCATCCTGAGAAAAAAGGCGGAAGACGAGGGCCTCGAACTCGACGATGATGTCATCGAGTTCGTCGCCCATTCCTGCACCGCGTCTGTCCGTGAACTGGAAGGGGCGGTCATCAAGCTCCTCGCCTACTCCTCACTCACCCACCAGGAAATCACGCCCGGGCTCGCTCAGACTCTGCTCCAGGGCGTCCTCCGCAGAAGCGCCCAGGAGGGCCCGATCCTCTCGCCCGAGCGGATCCGCGAGACCGTCGCCCGTCGGTGGCGTGTGCGGCCAGACGCTCTCTCTTCGAAGCGCCGAACGAAGGACCTCACAGTGCCGCGCCAGGTCGCCATGTACCTCATCAAGGAAACGCTGGGCATGTCGCTCTCGCGTATCGGTGACGTCTTCGGTGGACGGGACCACTCCACGGTCATCCACTCGATCCGAAAGGTCGAGGAGGACATGGACCGAGACCCGGCGTTCCGGACTCAGGTCGAAGCTGCTCGGGACGAATTGCGCCATGTGTCCGACGAGTACTCTGACCGGTGATGTGCAGAGGTGTGGAAACCCGGTGTTTGCCCACACTCGTCCACAACTCCAAGCTGACCAGAGTCTCCGGTGCGACGAGTCTCCACATGTTATGAAGACCCGGCGTCCTCGTCGGAATCCGTTGTCCCGCCTCATGTCAGGGCTTATGGGAGGGTCGGTAATCCACACCTCCACACCCCCTACTACGGCTATTCTTTTTAATATAGAAGAGAGATAGTATCTCAGGGCTGTGAACAACCTCACGACACATTTGCCAACACACCCGGCGTCACGAACGCCAGGAGCATCTCCCCGATGAACTTCACGATCACCCGGCAGAACCTTCATACTGGACTCGCGGCAGTGTCGGCCAGCATCCCGTCGAAGACGACGCTACCGGTGCTCTCCAACATTCTCTTCGAAGCCAATGAAGACGGTGTATGGATGAGCGGTACTGATCTCGATGTTGCCGTTCGGGTAAAGGTGCTGGCCGACGTCAAGGAAGAGGGGAGCCTCACCGCACCGGGCAAGAAGCTTCAGGAGATCACACGAGAGCTTCCGGATCAGCCGGTCGAAGTCGCGACGCATGGAGACCAGATCGAGCTGAAATGTGGGCGTAGCCACTTCAAGCTGAACGGGTTGCCGGCGGATGAGTTTCCGACGCTCGCGGCCGTGGACTTTTCCGAAGGCGTTTCCGTCACGGGCAAGGATCTCAACGGTCTCATCCATCACACGTCGTTCGCCGTGTCGACGGAAGAGAGTCGGCCGATCCTGAATGGCGTGCTCTGGGAGTTGCGTGACGGCGAAATGAAGATGGTCGCGACGAACGGGCACCGACTTGCAAGGATGGGCGTCAAAGTGGAGGCCAACGGTACACCGTCCTCCGACTTCATCGTGCCTCCGGCTGCGCTCACGCAAGTACAGCGACTCTTCAAGGATGACGTCACCCTCGAGGTTGCGCGGAGTGGAAATCATCTCGGATTCCGAGCGGATACCACGGAGGTTTACACACGCCTCATCGAAGGGTCGTATCCGAACTACGATCAGGTCATTCCGCGTGACAACGACAAAGTCGCGATCATCGAGAAGAAGGCGCTCGAGTCAGCGGTGCGGAGGATGGCCGTGGTCGCGTCCGATCAGACGCATCGTATTCGACTGAAGTTCGAGACCGGTCGGGTACACCTCAATGTCCTTACGCCCGATCTGGGTGAAGGCCACGACGAGCTCGAGGTCGGCTACGAGGGTGAGGAGTTGGAGATCGGCTTCAACGCGAACTACCTGCTCGAGGTGCTTCGCTACATGCCCTCGGACGAGGTGAAGGTGAAGTTCAAGGCTCCCGAGCGGGCCGCGACGATTGAGCCATCGGGTGACGATGCCGCCGACTACCTCTGTCTCGTGATGCCGCTGCGACTGCTCGACTGACCAACCACCGAAGGGTGCTAGGCAAGCGAGCGAGCGACCTCGAGTAGTTCTTTGCCCGTGAAGATCGAGATGAGCGGTAGCCCCTGCGCTTCATAGAAGGCTGCTGCCGTCTCCGAACGATTCACCAGGGTCAGCACACCGACGATCGCTGCCCCGTGCATCCTGACGGCTTCTACTGCCTGGAGGGTGCTGTGGCCGGTGCTCATCGTATCCTCCAGCATGAGCGCCCGGCCATTCGGTGTGAGCCCACCCTCGATCCGCTGTCCCGTACCGTGATCCTTGGCTCGCTTCCGAACGGTGAAACCGTCGATCGGGCTGTCCTCGAGAGCGCTTCGGTGCGCGACCGCGTACGCGATAGGATCGGCGCCAAGGGTGAGCCCTCCGACGTGCGTAGGATTCAGACCACTCTCGCGAATCGCGTCGAACACGACGGATCCCACCAGCCTCTGTCCTTCCGCGCACATCGTGGTCAGTCGGGCATCGATGTAGTAGTCGGACTTGGCTCCACTCGCGAGCGTGAACTCGCCGAGGCGAACGGAGCGCTTGACGAGGAGATCTCTGAGGTTGTCCCGATCGGTCACAGGCGGAGCATTCCTGGAAAGGAGGGATGAGGAGAGATGCTCGAGCAAAGGTAACCTCGAGACTCGAGCGTCGGATTCAATCGGGTGTGGAGCCCGATTCCGAACCGGTGAGTCCCGCTCGGACCACCTCGGGCACACGTATTGGTCTGCGGTCGGGTCCGATCCACACGGCGGTGACTCGGGCCCTGGCTACCACGATGGTCGGATCGTCCGTCCGGACCATCTCCTGCCGGAGTACCATGCTGGTTCGCCGGAACGACTCTGCCCATGTGCGGATAAGTAGTTCATCTCCCCGACCCGCTTCGGCCAGGTAGTCCACCTCGATCCGCACCACGAAGATCGCCCATCCCCGTTCTTCGAGGATCGTCCATGAGAACCCGACATCGGCGAGTGCCTTGAAGCGGGCGTGCTCGAAGTATGTGAGATGGACCGCGTGGTTCACGTGGCCGAAGGAGTCCAGCTCCGGCATGCGAACCTCGACGGTCGCCTCGGACACGGGGATCCTGCTCGTCGCTGATTGCATGCCTAGAACATCGTCCCGTCGTCGTTGTCAGGGAACCGCCGATTCGGTACCCTGCTCGCCCGTGTTCAACCCTCGCCTGACTCCCCGGTGGCGGCGTGACTTCCGCGCCGCGAGCACCCTGTATTCCTCGGTGCCCGGGACCCTCGTATTCCTCCTGCTCGTGTCGGCTTGCTCTCCGGGGAGAGGGGCCGACGAGTCGTCGCCGGAACTGCTCGTTCTCGCTGCGTCGAGTCTCGCCGATGTTCTTCCCGAGATCGCTGCGGACTGGAGCCGATCGGGTCGCGGGGAGGTCCGTGCTTCGTTCGATGCGACGTCTCGACTCGCCCCACAGGCCGCATCGGGAGCGCAGGCCGACGTCTTCGTGGCCGCCGATGAGCACTGGGTACGATGGCTGGTCGAGCGCGGTGCGGTCGATGCAAAATCTGCACGTGTCATCGCGAGGAACGAACTCGTGGCCGTCGTACCGAGACATGGGCCGCTGCCGTCGGGTCCGAGAGGGCTCCGTGAACTCGACCGGATCGCCGTGGGCGGAGAAAACGTGCCGGTCGGAAGGTACGCCCGTGAAGCGCTCGAGGCCGAAGGCGTGTGGGAGCAATTGGCCGGACGTGTCATATCGGGTGGTTCAGCACGCAGTGTCCTGGAGTGGGTGGCACGCGGAGAGGTTTCGGCAGGGATCGTCTATCGGACGGATGCCCTCGCGGAGCCGGACGTGCGGGTCGCCTTCGCGTTCGGCGAAGCGACGCACCCCCCGATTCGCTACTGGGCGGCACCCCTCGCGTCGGGACGCGACTCAGCTGCGGCTGCCAGCTTCGTCGACTTCCTCTCGAGACCCGAAGGTGCAACCGCCTTGTCGGCAGCCGGCTTCGACCCGGGTGACCCGGCTGTGCGACTCGGCCAGGGGGGCGGTGCACCTCCTGCGGGTACGCTGCCGTCGGTCGGGTCTGCGGTCCGCCTCTCGTTGCTGGTCGCGCTTCTCGCGACGCTGGCCGGGCTCGCGCCTGCGGTCGGGCTCGGCTGGCTCCTCGCCAGACGGGACTTCAAGGGCAAGGCGATCGTCTCGACGGCTGTTCTCGCCCCTCTCGTCATCCCTCCCGTGGTCACCGGATTCCTGTTGCTCACGGTACTCGGGTCGCAGAGTCCCCTGGGGAGAGCTCTTTCTTCGCTCGGCCTACCGGTTCCGTTCACGCTGGTCGGTGCCGCAGTGGCCGCGTTCGTGGTCGGTCTGCCGCTCTACGTCCTTTCGGTGCGGGGTGCCTTCGAGGCGGTCGATCCACTCTACGAGGAGCTCTCCTGGACGCTCGGTGTGCCTCCCAGGAGCACTTTCTTCAGGATTTCGCTTCCACTGGCCATTCCCGGCATTGCGGCGGGAGCGATGCTGGCGTTCGCGCGTTCTCTGGGTGAGTTCGGGGCGACTGTCGTCCTCGCGGGAAACGTCGAGGGGAGCACCCGTACCATCGCTCTCGCAGTATATACGCTTCTGGAGGCACCGTCCGGCAGAGAGAGTACATGGACACTGGTCGGAGCGAGTGTGGCGCTTTCGCTACTGGCCCTGGTTGGCTACGAGGCCCTCTCGCGGCGACAGCGCCGGAGGTTGACCGATGATGCCCGCTGATCCGTTCACGGGGTGGGCTCTCGATGTGGAGGTGCCACTGGGGCCGCGGGCGCTCCGACTCGAGTTGCGGACGAAGAGTCCCACGGTCGCGATCGTGGGTCCCTCGGGGGCGGGCAAGAGCACCCTGTTGCGAATCCTCGCCGGGGTGGACAAGAGGGCGCGCGGATCGGTCGAGGTGAGCGGTGAAGTATGGCTCGATTCCGGAGCTGGGCTGTCGGTGCCGCCCTGGGAGCGACGTGTGGGATGGGTGCCGCAGGAGGTCCTCCTTTTCCCCCATTTGACCGTGCGCGAGAACCTGGCCTATGCAGGGGCGGCTACGGTCGAGGTGGAGGAGACCGCGGCGCTCCTGGAGGTCGACCACATCCTGGACCGACGTCCGCACCGACTCTCGGGTGGGGAGCGCCAGCGCGTGGCACTGGGTCGGGCGATCCGATCGTCACCGGGACTCCTCCTTCTGGACGAGCCGTTCTCGGCGCTCGACCGCCCCCTGCGAGAGAAGCTCGCGGCGGTGGTCCGAAGTTGGGCAGACGAGCGGGGTGTCCCGCTCGTACTCGTAAGTCACGACGAGCGGGACATCGACGTGCTCGCTGATGAACACTGGCACCTCTCGGGTGGAGCCCTCCGGCTCAGTCGAGGAGGCCCTCCTCTCGAACCAGATTCCCGAGCCTGACGCGAGCGCCGGGCCCGCCGATCTCGAGCTTCGTGTAGATATTGGAGAGGTGTGTGCTCACCGTGCGCGTCGCGCACTTCAATTCGTTCGCGACGCCCTTGTTACTCAGACCCTTCGCCACCAACACACCGACGTTCAGTTCGGATGGCGTCAGGCCGAGGGGCCCGTCCTCCACCGGAATCGGGGGCGGACGCGTGGCCATCTCGCGGTACATCGCGCGAGTCTTCTCCAACTCCAGGCCGGCTCGAACCTTCACGCAGACCTCGTGAACGTGCTCCAGTTCTTGAAGGGCTTCGTCCCGACGACCGATGTCATAGAGCCGCCCGGCCAGCTGCCGCCGGAGGCGTGTGGCGGACCAGATCACCGGAATCGCTTCGAGGTCGTCCGCTGACACCTTCATGAGCGCTACCGCTCCCGCAGGATCGCCTCGCTTCCACTGCACGAGCGAATCGACGGCTCCGGCCCAGGCGATCCCGATCTTATGGTCGATACGCTCCGCGTGCTCGCGCATGCGCTTGCCGACCTGCTCGGCCCGGTCGATATCGCCGGCCCAGAGACACGCTTCTGCCAGAATCGGGAGCAGCTGATGGATGGCCCAGAGGATGTAGCCGGTGCCTTCAGCGATCTGGAGCCCCTTTTCGGCAGCGTCTATCGCTTGTTCGTAGTCCCCGAGCGCGACCAGGTAGTGTGCGAGCCCGATGTAGGTCGGCACCACCTGGTGCACGTCGATCGCCCCGAATTCCTTGTCGATGCCGGACATCTCGACGGCCTCGTTCACCAGCGCCTCTGCCCGCTCGAGTTCTCCCCGGGCGACATAGAATTGCGAGGTCCACACGAGCAATCGCGGGAGGAGCGTGCGCTGCTTCAGCGCCCGGGCCACCGCGATCGCCTGCTCACCCTTGGCGACTCCCGTGTCCCAGTCTCCCTGACCGTACGCGAGCTCAACGGTCATGTCTGCGGTCCAGAGTCGGAGAACCGGAGAGTGCGCCCGGTCTGCGATCTCGTTGACTTCGGCGATCGCCTGCTGCATCCGGCGCGTATCTCCCCTCATGCCGGACAGTACCGCCAGCCCCCAGCGCGCCCAGAATTCGATCGAGAGGTCGCCGGCTTCGCGGGCCAGCTCAATGGCTCGCGAGCAGTGTTCGATTGCTTTGTCGGGAGGACCGACCCAGACGTAAAGAAGGCCGAGCGCGCGATGGACACGAGCGAGTAGCCGAGGGTGCCCGAGTGCTTCGGCCAGCGGCAGCGCCCGGGTCAGGGTCTCCAGAGCTTCGACACCCGATCCGACCTCATGGTGTCCGTGCGCCTTCGCAACGAGCAGCCGAACGATCGCGCGCTCGTCTCCCGAGGCTTCAGCGACCTCGAGACCGGCTCGGAAATGCCGCATGGCATCTTCGTGATGACCCCGCCAAACGTCCGTGATGCCCATCGTACGGCGGAGCGTCGTGTACTCGGGATGGTCCTCAGGGGTGTGGTCGAGGGCAGAAGCCCAAAGCTGGGCCGCGTCGTCGAAGTGACCCAGGTGCGAATGTGCACGAGCGAGCCAGGGGATCAGGTCCAAGACGGCGGGATCGCCTTCGTCGCCCCCCTTCCCGACACGCTCGAGAGCGGCCTCCAGATAGCTTACCGCCTCCTGGTCGGCGCGACGGGACAACGCCTGTTTTCCGGCGACCGCCAGGTAGCGCGACGCCTTCGCCCGCAGGTGGCCCCCATCCGTCCGAGCAAAGTGGAAGGCCAGCTCGTCCGCGTGGTCCTCCGCCTCGGCTCCGTAGTACTCCTCCATCGCCTCCGCGACCACGCCGTGCAACATCCTGGCGCGCTGGAGGCCGAACTCGTCGTAGAGCGTCTGCTGGACCAGGGGATGACGGAAGTCGTACAGGATCGAACCGCTCTCGGAGGACTCGTCGAGAATGCCGTGCGCGCACAACTCCTCGAGGGCAGTCAACGCTTCGGCTGGCTCGAGGCCGCAGATGGATTCGATCAGAGCGTATGAAGTCCGGGCGCCAACGATGGCTGCGAGATCAGCGATCGTGCGGGCTTGCTCGGAAAAGGAGCGCACTCGCGCGATGATCGCGTCGCGAATAGAGCCCGGCATGCCGAACTCGGTCGCGTCCCAACCCACCCAGGTTCCGCCCTCGTTTCGGACCCGACCGGACGAAACCAGCGACTTCACGATCTCTTCGACGAAGAACGCGTTACCGCGTGTCCAGCCGTACAGCACCGCCGAGAACTCACGAACGAGGTCCGGGTCCACGCCGAAGCTCATCCTCACGAGCTCGGACACGTGCTCGAGGGACAAGGCACCCAACTCGATCACTCGGCCCGCACCCAGCGAGCTCAGGGAGCTCTCGGTCTGGATGAGCTGAGTACTCCGGTCACGCTCCTGGTCGTTGTACGTGCATAGGATCACGAGCGGATGATCTCGCGTCTGCCGGGCCAGAAAGTGAACGAGCTGCAGGGACGAGTCGTCGGCCCATTGCAGGTCCTCGAGAATGCAGAGCGTAGGGGTTCGCTCCGAGTAGCGGCGAACGAACTCGGTGAACGTCCACATCAGCCGGGTGCGAAACTCCTCAGGATCTGCCGACGCGTCCTCACTCAGCGCCCCTCGTTCTCCCCCGAGCGCGGGGAACAGGTACCGCAGCTCCGCTTCACCGCCCCGACTCAGTACGGTGAGGGCACTCGGGTCCAGACCCTTGAGAACCGGCAGCCAGGCGTCGGAGAAGATGGAATACGGGGTGCCCGATTCGACGGGGTAGGCGCGTCCACTAGCGACATTCCAGCCGCGAGCGGCTGCTCGCTCGGCGAACTCGGTCGCGAGGCGGGTCTTTCCCACGCCCCCCTCTCCGCGCACGAATACGACCGACGGGTCCGCAGCGTCTCTCTCAAAAAGAGACTCGAGCATGGCGAGTTCCGCGGTGCGTCCGACCAGTGGAAGCTGGTTGGGGAGCCTCTCGCGAGGCGGCGTCCGGTGAATGGATCCGGATGACATGATGCTCGCCCGTGGTGTAAAGCGCCGACGTCTATGGTCTGAAGCTACGGATAGGGTGCGAAGGACGCGAGCGCCAACCGTGGCTCGGGTCAGCTCGACCTCCTGGGCAGAACCCGAGCGATTCTCCCGAAGTGTCTCGAGAACCCGTTCTGCGGGAGAGGCGGTCGACATGATCGTGCTCCTTGGCTGAATCAAGGTCCTCACGGAATCTGCCGGGAGTGCCGTAGCGGGTATCTACATCAAATGACGTAGATGGCTGGAAGCGCTGGTTTGAAGCCGAATCCGGTGGCACGTTCAGATGAACGAGAATTCGACGCCCGATTTTCGGTAGAGGCGGTTGGGAGGGCAGAACAGATTCCCGCATGATTACGACAGAGCTCCCTCCCGATTCGGTCATGCGTGAGGCCTTCTACGGCCGGGACGCCGCCTACGACGGGGTCTTCGTCACGGGTGTGCACACGACGGGTATCTTCTGCCGCCCGACCTGCCCGGCCCGAAAGCCGCGCCCCGACAACGTGTCATTCTTCGGTTCGTCGAGAGACGCGCTGCTCGCCGGGTACCGACCATGCCGGCGATGTCGGCCGCTCGAGCCGACCGGGACGCCACCCGACTGGTTGCGCCCTCTGCTGAGTGATCTCGAGTCCGACCCTGCCCGCCGCTGGACGGATCATGACGTCAGGTCGAGGGGACTGAGTCCGGAGCGGGTTCGTCGATGGTTCCAGCAGAACCACGGCATGACCTTCCACGCCTACAACCGGGCGCGGCGTCTCGGCGCGGCGCTCGGCCAGGTCAAGGCGGGCAGCCGAGTGAGCAGCGCGGCGTACGAGGTAGGCTACGAGTCACTCTCGGGCTTTCAGGAGGCCTTCCGCCGGTACTTCGGAGAGGCCCCGACGCATGTCGGCGACGCGACCGTCGTGAAGGTGAGTCGAATCACGACGCCGCTCGGACCGATGCTGGTCGGTGCCACCGACGAGTCCGTCTGTCTGCTCGAATTCGTGGACCGTCGCATGCTGCCCAATCAGGTGAAGCGAATCCGCACGAGGTTGAGGGCGGTCTTCGTACCGGACACCAACGACACGATCGAAGCGGCCGGGCGCCGGGCGCAAAATCGACGCCTATTTCGAAGGAGGGATCAGGGATTTCCGGATTCCGTTGGAGATGTGCGGCACGGACTTCCAGCGAAGCGTGTGGGGCGCGCTCCTCGAGATCCCCCATGGGGAGGTCAGGAGCTACGCTGACGTGGCGAGATCGATCGGCCGGCCGTCCTCCGTGCGGGCCGTGGGTAGGGCGAACGGGATGAACGCGTTGGCGATCGTGGTGCCCTGTCACCGAGTGGTGGGGGCCGACGGGGCGCTCGTGGGCTACGGTGGCGGTCTGTGGCGAAAGAAGCGACTGCTCGAACTGGAGCGAGCGACCTCTCCGACCCAGAAGGCCACCGCCCGGTCCTAGGAAGCTGCCGCCACCTTGCCGAAGCGGCGGTCGCGCGACTGGAAGTCGTGGAGCGCTTCAGCCAGGTGGGCTCCACCGTAGTCCGGCCACATCACCGATGTGAACAGGAGTTCCGCGTACGCGCATTCCCAAAGGAGAAAATCGCTCAGACGCCGTTCACCGCCGGTCCGGATGAGCAGATCGACGTCTGGTGCCGGACCGCCCCCGTGCATGGCTTTGCCGAGCAGGGCTGCAAGATCCTGTCGCTCGATGTCGGAAGCCGAGGCGCTGGCCCGAATGGCCTCGAGGAGCAGATCGCGACTCGAGTAGTCGACCGCGAGCCTCAGCAGCAGCTTCTCTCCTCCCGCCGTCTCCGCCTCTGCTCGTTCCATGGCCTCGACCAGCGGAGGCGCGAGCCGGTCACGCCGTCCGACCACCTGCAGCTGGACGCCGGAATCCACGAGCTCGCGAATCTCCGACCGCAGATAACGCTGGAGGAGCTTCATCAGGACCGACACTTCCGATCGCGGCCGCTGCCAGTTGTCGGAAGAGAATGCGTAAAGGGTCAACGTCCCGATCCCCAGATCCGGTGCGGCCTCTACGACGCGGCGTACCGCCTTCGCTCCCTGCCGATGTCCCCACTCCCGGGGGCGGCCACGTGCCTGCGCCCACCGTCCGTTCCCGTCCAT
>JBDGVT010000090.1:0-15890 GCA_039585495.1 Gemmatimonadota bacterium
GCCCAGCTCCGAGCTGCTGACGCCGCGTTCCGGGTCGTACCAGCGCGCGATCCAGTTGATAGATCCGAGAATCGCGAACACCGCGATCTTCGGATCCACCTCCCGGAACTCGCCCGTCTCCACGCCTCCAGCGACCAATTCGCGGAGCACACCCTCGTAGCGGTCTCTCCCCGCAATCACATCGGCCCGGCGGTCCGGAGCGAGGGCCGAGACCTCGAAGGCGAGAGGTGATCCTTCGAGTTCCTCCGTCATGACCCGAACGTGTTCGCGAATCAGATACGCGAGTCGCGCTCGGTTCGACGTACAGCAGGACGCCGCTTCTTCCATCATTCGATCCAGTTCGGCCAGTGACTCCATATGGCAGGCGTAGAGGATCGACTCCTTGTCCGGGAAGTAGTGGTAGAGCGCAGCCTTCCGGACCCCGAGTCGCTCAGCGATGTCGTCGAGCGTGGTGGCGTGGTAGCCCCGGTCACGTACCGTCGCGAGAGCGGCGTGGAGAATTTCCTCACGTTTCCGCCTCCGCTTCTCGCGGACGTGGGGTGAGGCAGTCGTTGTTGCTTGTGGTGACACGGGCAATCTCAGTGTATTTGAACACTCGTTTGATTTTTGACTGCCAGGTAGAATTTGTCAAGCCAGCGCTGTGGAGGTGGTGTCGTTGTGCCCCCTTGCCTCGGCCCGACACGGGGGTCTACCGTCGTCACACTCGGCGGTCGGCGCAGATGGACTGCCCGATCCGTCGCGACCGCGATCCCGGAGGACCGTCCATGCCACACGTACGCTGTCGCAACCTGATCCGCCTTCTCGCGGTGTCGGTTGCGGTCACAACCACGTCATGCGCTCCCGCGGACATGGCCGGAGCGGGGAGTGGCACCGAGGACCTCGCCTCACTCTTCGAGGCGTGGCGACAGTTCGAGTCGCCCGATTTCGTCGACGGAGTCCCGGACTACACCGAAGCTGCGATGGCTCGGCAACACGGCGCGTTGCCCGGCTGGATTCGACGACTGTTGTCTTTGGACCCGGAGAGCCTGCCCGTCGCGGAACAGGTCGATTGGCAGCTGGTCCGAGCAGAAATGAACGGCCTCGACTTCGATCACCGGGTGCGTCGCCCCTGGGCGCGCGATCCCGCGTTCTATGTGTGGATCTACTCTGCTGAGAGTGACGTGCCTGCCCATGAAGGGTCGGTGATCCATGGTTGGATCGACCTTTGGACGTACGAGTATCCGCTGTCTGAAGGAGACGCTTCAGAACTCGCGCGGCGTATCGGCGCGATCCCGGCGCTCCTCGATCAGGCGCGCGCCAATCTTGCGGAGAGCGACGCGCGAGACCTCTGGTTGGCCGGCCTCCGGTCGTTCCGCGGTCAGAGCCGTGACCTCGCCGCGTTTTCTGAGCGGGTAGCTGGCACCAGTGATGATCTCACCGCGGCGATTGTCGCTGCGCGCGAAGCGTCCGACAGCTTTCATGACTGGATCGAGACAGAGGCCCCGTCGAAGACCGGTCTCTCCGGCGTAGGGAAGGACAACTACACGTGGTATATGCGCAACGTGCATCTCGTGCCCTACTCGTGGGAGGAGCAGGTCACGCTCATGCGACGGGAGCTGGCGCGCGCGCACGCCTCGCTCCGGCTGGAGGAGAACCGAAACCGCGATCTGCCCCAACTGGCACGAATCGCTGATGCCGCCGAGTACGATCGTCGCCTGAACGAGGCCGTCACAGAGTACATGAGCTTCCTCACCGAGGAGGAGATTCACGAAATCCAGGACTGGATGGACCCGGCGTTGCGCGCCGTAAACGGAGCGTTCACTCCGGCGGCTCCTGGAGAGGTACGCAACTTCTTCAGTGAGGTCACGTACCGCGATCCACTCGCCATGCGAACCCATATGCATCACTGGATCGAACTGGCGCGTATGCGGGAGGACCCGCACCCGAGTCCGGTGCGCCGCGTGCCGTCACTTTACAACATATGGGATGCGCGCTCCGAGGGGCTCGCGACCGGTGTCGAGGAGATGATGATGCATGCCGGTCTCTTCGATTCCCGTCCCCGTTCGAGGGAACTCATCTGGATCATGCTTGCCCAGCGCGCTGCCCGGGCGCTCAGTGGCCTCTACCTCCACGGCAACGAGTTCACGATGGAAGAGGCCGTCGAACATGCGACCACCTGGACGCCCCGCGGATGGCTACCCGATGGCGATCTCGTTCGAAACGAACAGCACCTTTATCTGCGGCAGCCGGGCTATGGAACGAGCTATCTCTCCGGCAAGATCCAGATCGAAGAGCTCCTCGCGGAGGAGGCGATCCAGCAGGGTGACGCGTTGCGCTGGGAAATGACAGGCACGCGAGATCCGATTCTAAGGACGACGGTGGGCTACTGATGAGCCTCCCGTCCACGCCACCAGCGGAGGCGGAAGTACCCTGGACCGAGCATCCGTTGGTCAGGGCTGCGACCGTAATCTTCCTTCTGTACGTCTTCCTGATCGGCGTGAACGGACTCGGTGCGGGGTTCAGATCTCTCGGGGAAGGGGTCCTGGACTCCTTTTTCCGGGCTACGGAAAACCCGTTCATCGGCCTCATGGTCGGAATCCTGGCGACCACGCTCGTACAGAGCTCCTCGGTTACCACCTCGATGATCGTCGGTCTCGTGGCTGCGCCGCTGAACCCGATTCCGATCGCGAATGCCGTGCCGATGATCATGGGCGCCAATATCGGCACCACGGTGACGAATACGATCGCGTCTCTCGCTCACATGGGTCGGAAAGAGGAGTTCAGGCGGGCATTCGCGGTCGCAACGGTTCACGACTTCTTCAACTATCTGGCCGTCCTGGTGCTCTTGCCGATGGAACTGGCCACCGGGTTCCTGCGGACGACCGCGACGGCGATGACGGTCAGCCTGTCTGGGTTCGGTGGGGCCGACTACGACAGCCCGATCAAGGGTGCCATCAAGGCGGGTGGCGCCCCGATCGAGGCTGTCCTCACAGGCCTGCTGCCCTCCGACCGTGCCGCAGCCATCGGGTACGTCATCGTAAGCGCGGTGCTGATTTTCCTCACGCTATACAGCATCGTGCGCGTCATGCGCTCGTCGATGCAGACGCGGATGGAAGCGCTCGTGTCGCGGGCCTTGGCCAAGAACGCCGTGATCGCGATCTGCGTCGGCATCGTTGCCACGGTCATGGTCCAGTCGAGTTCGATTACGACATCACTCATGGTGCCTTTGGCCGGTGCGGGTGTCCTGACCCTGCGTCAGGCCTTTCCGGTCACGTTGGGGGCCAACATCGGCACCACGGTCACCGCCTTGCTTGCGGCCCTCGCAGCGACCGATATCAACGCGTCTGCAGGACTGACGATCGCACTGGTTCATCTGCTCTTCAATCTGAGCGCGACCGTCCTGATTTACCCGTTCGACCCCATTCGGCGGCTGCCACTTCTTGCCGCGAACAAGCTCGCGGACGTCGCTGCGGAGTCGAAAGGCTGGGCCATCGTGTACGTAGTGGGGCTGTTCTATGCCGTCCCAGTGGTGTTCGCGGTATTGAGTGAGTTTCTGGGATAGCAACACAAGGAAAAACACATGCTCAAGCAACTACTAAGCCTGTTCAGTTCGAATGATGCCATTGCACGAATGGGCGCCGACTTCGCCGAGATATTGCAGCTGTCCTTCGATATCACCATCCGGGCAGGGAAGAGCTTCTTCGGCGAGGCGTCCGAAGACGATCAGCGGACCGAGATCTCCAAGCGGGACGTCAAGATCAACAAACTCGAGAGACGGATTCGCAAGCAGGTCATCGCACATCTGACGCTCTCGTCCAACGTGGGGGACGTGCCCTACTCCTTGTTGCTCATGAGCATCGTGAAGGACGTAGAGCGAATCGGGGACTACGCGAAGAACCTCGCCGAGGTTCACCACGATGGCGGCGGGCCGATTCCAGACGACGAGCACGGGGCCGAACTGCGTGACCTGCGACGGATCGTGGAGGGCACGTTCGAGGAGGCAAAGGGGGTCTTCGCCGAGTCCGACGCGGAAGCTGCCACGGCCCTCATCATGCTGGGCCGCAACGTGAACAAACGCTGCGACCTGTTGATCGGCGAGGTTGCCCGCAGCGACTACGATGCGGCGACGACGACCTCGATGGTGCTTGGTGCCCGGTATTACAAGCGCATCGAGTCGCACCTCCTGAATGTCCTGTCCGGTGTCGTGATGCCTCTGCACAAGCTCGATTACTACGACGAGCGGCTTCTCGATGGTGTGCTCGACGGGGATGACGACAACGGGGATGACGACGACGATGACGACGGGACGTCGGAGTAGCGGCCCTACTCCGAAGGCAGCGTTTTCATGGGATCGATACGCGTGACCCGCCTCGCCGGCACCATACTTCCTCCCACCGCCATCGGATACAAAAGGCTCACCCCGTAGAGCACGCTGCGCGCCTCCGCATGCGCACCCTTTCTGCCTCGGGGGTCTCGGTTCAAGAGCTCGGTGGGGGCGGGCCGCGACCGACCGGTCCACGGTTCAACCCCCGTCTCCCACCAACCAGCAGTCATTCTCGGTCGTTCGCTCGATCGGGCCCCCGCGGCAGTGTGGCGATGCATCAAGCTAGGCGCGTGTCGATGGGTCACTGAGACGGGGGTGGACGGGATGGGAAGGCGAACGAGGGGGGTGTTCGATTGCGCGGTCGGGACAGTGGTGGTCGGCTGGGTGCTGATCAGCCCAGAACTAGCTGCCGGTCAGGCCGTCGAGCAGATGGAGCTTACCAGGCTGGAGCGCGCGATCGTATTCGACGGCATGCCGGACGAGGAGGCGTGGCAGAGGGTCCCAGCGCTCCCGCTGACCATGTACTACCCGACCTTCCGGGGCGAGCCCGCGGAGCGGACCGAGATCCGCGTGGCGTACGACGACGACTACCTGTATGCCGCCGGCTGGTTCTACGACTCCGATCCCTCCGGAATCCGAGTGAACTCGCTCTATCGCGACCGTTGGAACGGGGACGACGCCTTCGCGATCTACGTAGATGCGTTCAACGACAATCAGAACGCCAAGTGGTTCGGTACGACTCCGTCAGCCATGCGATTCGATCTACTCGTGTCCGACGATGGCGCCACCCTCAACGAGAGTTGGGATTCGTTCTGGGATTCCCAGACGGTCATTACCGGTGAGGGCTGGTTCGCCGAGGTCCGGATCCCTCTCTCGACCCTGGGATTCCAGGCGGATGAGGCGGGGCAGGCCGTCATGGGCTTGACCGTTACCCGCCTCGTGTCTCGAACGGGGGAGCGGGTGACCTTTCCAGCCATCGACCCGCAGTTCCTCTTTCGCCAGCCGTCGGTTGCTCAGGACGTGGTGCTGCGTCAAGTCGAAACGAGCACGCCAGCCTACTTCACGCCGTACGCCCTGTCCGGCGTTGGCCGCGAGGCGGTTCCGACCGGCAGCGCCTTCGAGCACCAGAGGGAGTATCCGTATGAGGTTGGGCTGGACCTCCGCTATTCGGTATCCAGCAATCTCACTGCCGATCTCACGGTGAACACGGACTTCGCGCAGGTCGAGGCAGACGATCAGCAGGTCAATCTCGATCGCTTCTCGCTCTTCTTCCCCGAAAAGCGACGCTTCTTTCAGGAGCAATCGGGGGTGTTCGACTTCGGCATCGGTGCCGGAGGACAGCTATTCCACTCCAGAAGAATCGGACTGTCGGACGACAAAGAGCCCGTTCCCGTTTTCGGTGGGGCGCGTCTCGTCGGGCGTGTCGGTGACTGGGATCTCGGCTTCCTCAACATGCAGACCGATGAACTCGGGGATCTGCCCACGGAGAACTTCGGGGCGGTGCGCCTGAGACGACGCGTTCTGAACGACTTCTCTACGGTCGGAGGCATGGTCACCACGCGTGCCCGGGCTGGCGCCCACAACGTCACGACCGGAATGGACGGCAGCTTTCGGCTGTTCGGAGATACGTACCTCACGACCAAGTGGGCCGGTTCGTTCGATGAGGGCGAGGCCAATCTCCTGGAACGGGGTCACCTTCAGGTACTCTGGCATCAGCGTGCCACCCGCGGACTCATGTATCAGGCCGGTTTCGTCCGGTCCGGTGGCGACTTCCGGCCTGCGCTCGGCTTCCTGCCCCGTACCGACTTCTCCCAGGCGAGTGTCTTCGGGAACTACTACATCTTCACCGACGATCATCCGTTCTTTCGGCGGATCTGGCCCGGCGCGCTGGCGTTCTCGACGTTCCGCAACAGCGACAAGACGCTCGAGTCCGGGCAGTACGCCGTCTGGGTGCAGTGGGAGACCAAGGCTGGCGGTGGCGGATGGCTGGAGCCGAAGCTCTTCGTGGAGGACGTCGCGACTCCCTTCACGATCGGCGGCGAGGTCGAGATTCCGGCCGGCAGCTACACATACGCAGATCTACAGCTCCAGTGGTCCATGCCGACAGGGCGCCGACTCCGTACGTCCATCGACGCCCGCGCGGGGACGTTCTTCGACGGAGAGAGGATTCAGGTTATCGCGCAGCCGACCTGGAACGCGTCGTCCAATATCGAATTAGGGGTCGACTATCAGTGGACCCGGCTCCGCTTCGACGAGAGGACGCAGGGCACGGACATCCACTTGGGCAGGCTGAGGGTTCGCACGGCGTTGAACAGCCGTGCGTCCGGAAATGCGTTTCTGCAGTACAACTCGACCACGGATCGCCTGGACTTGAACCTCCGTCTCCGGTACAACTTCGCGGAGGGTCAGGACCTGTGGTTCGTCCTGAATGAGGGAATGGCGACCGAGCGGCTTACGGATCCGAGTCAGCCCGAGCTTCCGCTCTCGATGAATAGGACGTTCATTCTCAAATACACGCACACCTGGGGCGGCTGATGGCGATCGCGCTTCAAGGTACCTCGATAATAAGGAGCTGAGCTGAAGTGAAGCCGTGGGTCGTTCTGGGCGTGGCGCTCGCGTGGGTTCTGCTGGGCGTCGTGTTCGGGAGCCAGACGGCGCTCCGGGCGACCATGTCGGGGACTCCCGTTCCGATTGGCGAGACGATTCTCGGATCGGTCGTGGGCTTCCTGCCCTGGATTCCCGCCACGCTCGTCGCCATCGCGATCGGGGCGCGGTTCCCGCTCACGTTGAAGGGGTGGAAGAGATCACTGCCGGTTCACGTCGTGGCACTCCCGTTCGTTTCGTGGGTGGCCAATGTCGGCATCGTGCTCAGCTTCGGCATGATCCCAGCCACGTTCGATGGCCTGGTCCTGCTTTCCCGACAGGCGGCGTTCTGGGGGACCATGAATCTCCACTGGGCTGCTCTGGTCTACGTGCTCACGGTCACGTTGGCGCAGGGGTGGGCTTTCGTGCGCGACACCCGAGCCCGTGAGCTGCGTTTCGCACGTCTCGAGACCCAGCTTGCCCAGGCGCGCTTCCAGACCCTGAACGCGCAGATCAGACCGCACTTTCTGTTCAACACGTTGCACACGATTGGACAGCTGTGGAGGTCGGGCCGTTCGGACGACGCGGAACAGATGCTCGATCATCTGGGCTCGCTGTTTCAACGCGTACGAGCGTCGACGGATCGTCCCTCCGTCACCCTCGACGAGGAGCTGTCCATGGTCGAGGAGTATCTCGCGATCGAGCAGACCCGCTTCGTGGATCGACTACGGACGGTGGTTCGAGCTTCCCCGGAGGCGCGACGGTGCATGATCCCCCCGCTCCTTCTCCAGCCGCTGGTCGAGAATGCGATCCGTCACGGGATCTCTCATTCGGCCGATGCCGGGTGCGTGTCTGTCGACGCGCAGGTGACGAACGGCACGTTGGTCGTGGAGATTTGTGACGATGGCCCGGGAATCGACAGTGAGAGCCCGTCCCCTGGGAGCGGGACCGGCCTGTCCAACACACGAGAGCGCCTGCAGCACGCGTACCCGGATGCCCACGTGTTCGCAATCACGACGCCCGACGGGGGCGGCGCCTGCGTTCGAGTCGAGTTGCCGGCGGCGCACGATCCGGACGACTCTTTCGGGGGTGAGCCATGAGCGGAGAAGCGGGGCACTCGACGGTCTTCACTGCGGTGATCGTGGACGACGAGCCCGCTGCCCGTGAAGCCGTTCGTACGTTCCTGAGTTCGGTCTCGTCGGTCGAGGTCGTGGGCGAGGCCACGAATGGAGCGGAGGCGTTGGCGACGGTGAGAGAGGTCGCTCCCGATCTCCTCTTTCTCGACATCCAGATGCCGGATCAAAACGGATTCGCTGTCCTCGAGGAACTCGGCGATGCGGTCCCACGCGGCGTGATCCTCGTTACCGCTCACGGAGAGTACGCTCAGCGAGCGTTCGAGGTACATGCCGTCGACTACGTGACCAAGCCGTTCGGGAAGCCCCGATTCATGGCCGCGGTCGACCGCGCGCTGCACCGCCTCGCTGCGGAAGAGGCGCTCGACATGAGCACGACGCTGCGTTCCCTGGTAGAGAGCGTCCGTCTCGACGAGCGGGGTGGGGCGGATGCGGCGGAGGCTGCGGTGACCGGGCCCGCGTCCAGGGCGCCTGCCAGAATCGGGGTGCGCCTCGGCAGTCGTACGACCCTGGTGGATATCGCCGACATCGACTGGATCGAAGCGGACGGGGACCTGGTCCGCCTTCATGTCGGGGATCGCGTTCACCTCCTGCAGACCCGCATGCGCGATCTCGAGCGAATGTTCGGGACGGGGTTCGGCCGGATACACCGGTCGATCATCGTGAATCTCGACCGTGTGAGGTTCCTGCACCGCGAGCCGGACGGAAGTGGAAGCGTCGGGTTGTCGACGGGCGTTCAGCTCAGAGTCGCCCGCGGTCGGTGGGAGGAGTTGGAGAAGACGCTGGGGCTCGGACGTAACGGGTGATCTGAAGACCGCTTGCGCATCACGCGTACCGTGTGTGAAGCTCCCGCGCCTTGCTCACCGTTTCAGGATCGTCCACATGCTCCGTTTCATCGCTCTGTTGGCCCTCGCAATGTCCGCCTCCGACCTCGCTGCGCAGGATGCGCGGCTCAGGGAGGGGAGCGAACAGCGGGGTTCGCTCGCGACGGGTGACACCGCCGGGTACGTGCTGGAGAGCCGGGGCGGCGACTACGTGTCGGGGAGCGTCGAACAGATCTCGGTGGACGTCGTGGTTCGACTCGTCGATCCGAACGGGCGGCTGATTCGCAGCATCGATGGACCGGCCCGGGGGGGCGAGTATTTTCAGTTCGAGACGGACCAGGCCGGAGAGTATCGGATCGAGGTGGCCCCGTTCGAGGGCGAGGTCGGTGATTTCGCGATCACGATCGACAGGCTGGAGCCGATCGAAACCGATCCCGACAAGCTGGTCGATCAGCTGATGTCGGCGTATGACCGGGACGACTCGCCGGGCGCCGCAGTCGCGGTCTTCAGGGACGGTCGAACCCTCTTCTCCAAATCCTACGGGATGGCGAATCTCGCGTACGCCATACCCTTCGAAGTGGACACGAGGACGAACATCGGCTCTACCTCGAAGCAGTTCACCGCGTTCGCGATCATGCTTCTGGCCGAGCGAGGTCAACTCTCGCTGGACGACGATATCCGAATTCATGTGCCCGAGGTGCCGGACTTCGGAGAGACGATCACGATCCGACACATCCTCAACCACACCTCTGGGCTGCGGGAGTTTCTCAACCTGCTGGCGATGACGGGGCGGCGTCTGGACCATGGCGACTACATCGATCGGGCGGAGTTGATCGACATCGTCGAGCGTCAGCCGGCATTACAGAACTCCCCCGGCGCCGAGTGGAACTACAACAACACCGCCTTCGGTCTGGCGGCACTGATCGTTGAGCGCATCTCCGAGCAGCCGTTCGAAGAATTCATGGAGGAGAACGTCTTCAGCCCGCTCGAGATGACGCGCTCGATGGTCCGGCCGTCTCCGGAGCACATCGTAGAGGAGAGGTCCGAGGGTTACATCCCCGCCGGCGACGGCACCTATCGCGAAGGCGGCGATCTGGCAGGAGCGGTAGGAGCGGGGAGCATATACACCACCGTCGGAGACCTGCAGAAGTGGGTCGAAAACTTCTGGGAGACCGAGGTGGGGAGTCCGGAGATCTTCGCCGAGATGATGGAGCCGTTCACCCTCACCGACGGTGAGTCCAGTGGATACGGACTCGGGTTCTTCATCGACGAGCAGGGGGGGCTCGAGCGTGTCCATCACGGAGGCGCGGATGTGGCGCACCGGTCCATGCTTGCGTACTACCCGGGGATTCGGGCCGGCATCACCACGCAGAGCAATCACTCGAACTTCGACTCCAACGTCACGTTCCGTCTCGCCGAGGCCTTCTTCGCCGACGCCATGGAGCTGGAGAATGAAGCGGTCGACGCCGATGCCACGTTCGATCCGGCGTCATTCGACCCTGAGGACTTCGACCCGTTCGTGGGACGCTACGCTCTGGACGCAGCACCGACGTTCATTCTCACCTTCTCGCGTGAGGGAAGCACACTCCATGCCGTAGCCACGGGCCAGCCACAGATGGAGATCCTTCCCACGTCCGACTCGACCTTCGCCGTCGTAGGTGTGGAGGCCTCACTCCTGTTCCATCGAACCGCGGATGGGGAAATCGAGGGTGTCACCCTGAATCAGGGAGGTGAGCAGCACGCGACCAGGCTGGCGGACGACGGAGAGGAGGCGTGGGCACCGACGACGGAGGACCTGGAGGACTTCAAGGGCCGCTTCTTCAGCGTCGAGATCGAGACCTTCTATGACCTGGTCATCGAAGACGACCAGCTCATGCTCCGGCATCGTCGACTCGATGACGCGGAGCTCACCCCGGGAGAGAAGGACACCTTCGCCGGTGGCGGGCTCACGTTCTCTTTCGAACGGGATCGCAACGACCGCGTGATCGGCTTCTACATCTCGAACCAGAGGACCCGTGACGTACGGTTCGCGCGGGTGAACTGAAGCCCGAAGGCGCTCAGCGTCCGGGAAAGCCCGTCGTCGGCATGTTGGGGATCACCCGTAGCGCGTTGCCATAGTACATCGCCCGCAACACGTCGTCCGGCAGGTCCATACCGTACAGCTTCCAGAACGCGTGATAGTCGCGGTAGTAGTCGAAGTACTCGTCGGCGGTTTCGAAGACGCGCCAGTAATACGGGTACTCATCGGGCTGGAACGAGTCCTTCCCGAAGAAGATCCGATCTTTGTATTGCTCGAAGAACTGGCGTGCGAAGCGTGGCTGCCGACCCAGGTCGTAGAGCACCGCCCCGACTTCGGCGTGGACGTTCGGATTCGCGTCGAAGATCTCTCCGAGCCGGCCCAGGTCGTGGGTATGCCAACCCATGTGGGCCAGGATCCAGGTCGTCTCCGGATTCCTCGCGAGCATCCGGTCACGCTCAGCCATGAGATCATCGAAGGCCGGGAAACGCTCCGGGTCGTTGAACCGCCGACCCTCGAAAATGGCCATCTCCAACCAACGCTCGTTCTCGAAGTCGAGCGGCTCGAAGAACTCCGGTGGGTCCGCGGTGTGGACGAAGACCGGGATGCCGAGTCGAGCCGCGGTCTGCCACACGATGTCCAGCTCGGGATCGTCCATTTCGAGGCGTGTTCCGTCGGCCTTTCGCGTCGAGAGACCGAAGCCCTTACCGATTTCGCCGATTCCGACAGCGCCCGCACGCACGTCTTCCTCGAGTTGGGCGGCGATCCTGGCTCCAGATCCTGGTTCGATATTCCGGAGGTCGAGGGAGGCGAAGAAGACGAAGCGATCCGCGTATCCCGCGGCCCGAACCGCCTCGATCTGGGACGTGAGCCGTTCGCCTGAACTGGGTCGTGCCTGGACCATGACCTGGATGTTCAAGTCATCCATCGCCGAGATCACACGGTCGATCGCCTCGGACGTGTTGAGCGTGGGCGGATGCCCGTGGAGATCCACAACGGGGAACTTCGCGCGCGGGACCTCGTGCTCCGGCACGACCAAAGTCGACACCGGCTTGTACTCTGTAATCGTCGGCGGGGGAATCGTCGGTTGCCGACCCTGGCCTGGCCGACGCTGCGCATCGCAGGCGATCGGGGTGATCCCGAGCGTGAACAGGAGGATGATTCTGGTCAGGGTTCGCGGGCAGCGCATGTGGTTTCCCAGTGAAATGAGTTCGGGAAGCTGAGTGTCGGCCGACCTGCTGTACAGAGGCGTGCTGGGACGGGTTCCCGGGTGACCCGTCGAGGCTGGACCGCAGCCAGGACCTCTCCGACCAGGGATGGCCAGCATCAGGTCGCCTGACGATGTTATCGGCCTTACAGAATGGTCTGTGTGACGTACGCCAGGAGAACACGATGATGACGCGAGTGTGGCGATGGACTGCAGTGATGGGGCTGCTGGGTACCGTGATGCTGTCCGCGCCTGTTTCGGCTCAGGACGAGGAGGTCGACGAGGCCACCAAGCTGCTCAAGGACGGTCTACCGCTGACCCCCACCAGGACGTTACGCCAGACCTTCACCGAGGGCTCCTGGATCTCGCTGGACGTGAGTCCGGATGGAAGCACGATCGTTTTCGATCTGCTGGGTGATCTGTACACCATGCCCTTCTCGGGAGGGACCGCGACCCCGCTCACGCAGGGCATGGCCCTCGACGGTCAGCCGCGCTTCAGCCCAGACGGTCAGACCGTGGTCTATGTCAGCGACCGAGGCGGCTCGGACGGCATCTGGACCATCTCGCTCGACCGCGCAGACACGGTACGCATCAGTCGGGGCGAGACGAGTAGCTATCAGTCTCCGGAATGGACTCCGGACGGCGACTACATCGTCGCGACGAAACAGACCCCGGGAATGGGGAAGCTCTGGATGTATCATCGCCAGGGAGGGGCGGGCGTCCAGCTCATCGACGAGCCAGCCAACCTTCGCACGACGGGAGCCGCATTCGGGGCCGACGAGCGATACATCTGGTACGGTCAGCGGAACGGAAACTGGACCTACAACTCGCCTGGATCCGATTACGGATTGGCGGTCTATGATCGCGAGACGGGCGAGAGCAGCTCCCGCGCTCGCCGATACGGGGGGGCGGTACGCCCGACCCTCTCGCCGGACGGACGTTGGCTCGTGTACGCGGGGCGTCATGTCGCTGAGACCGGTCTGCGTATCCGTGACCTCGACACCGGTGACGAGCGCTGGCTCGCGTACCCGGTCCAGCGTGACGATCAGGAATCGCGTGCGTCCCGGGACGCTTATCCGGGGATGAGCTTCACGCCCGACTCACGGGAGGTCGTGACTTTTTACGGGGGCAAGATCTGGCGGGTGCCGGTCGAGGGCGGAGATCCGGTCGAGATCCCGTTCCGGGTGAATGCGGAAGTGCCGATGGGCCCGGAGGTGAACTTCGACTACCCCATCGAAGACACGCCGACGTTCATCGCGAAGCAGATCAGAGACATCGCTCCTTCACCGGACGGGAGACGCCTCGCCTTCACGACGATGGGGGACGTCTACGTCATGGACTATCCGGACGGCGCCCCCGAACTCGTGGGCGACGCGGGTGGTTCGGAGTACATGCCCGCCTGGTCGCCGGACGGTGAGCATCTCGTCTTCGCTTCGTACGTGGAATCGGACGGGGGACACCTCTACACGGTCCGTGCCAATGGAGGAGACCTCACCCGACTCACGACCAGTGCCGCCTTCTACGATCAGCCTGTCTGGTCGCCCGACGGCGCCCGTGTGGTCGCGACCCGCGGACCCCGACGTGCGTATGCTGAATCGATGACACAGGGAATCGCCGGGGGCGCCGAGGATCTCGTCTGGGTTCCGAGCAGCGGGGGCGACGCCACGGTCATCGCTCCGGCGAGCGGCATTCGTCGTCCGCACTTCACGTCCACTTCGGACCGGATCTACGTATCGGGCGGACAAGGTCTGATGTCCATGCGATGGGATGGCACCGACCGTGAAGCGCACGTTCAGGTGCGTGGAGCGAGTGGTGGTGGGGGCGGGGGGCAGGGCGCCTCGGCGAGTCTGATCCTGATGGCTCCGCAGGGAGACCAGGCGCTCGCGCAGGTGGGCAACCAGCTCTACGTCGTCACGGTCCCACGCGGTGTAGGCGCGGAAGCTCCCACGATTTCCGTGGCGAACCCGGACAACGCTTCCTTCCCGGCGTCGCAGCTCACGGATATCGGCGGCGACTTCGCCGCGTGGGCTGCGAACGGTCGCCAGGTGCACTACGCACTCGGCAACGCGCATTTCCTCCACGACCTGACGATGCGCAGGCCTTCGCCGACAGTGTCGAGGCGACGGAAGACGAAGACGAGGCCGAAGAGGAGGAAGAAGAAGAGGAGGGCGCCGAGGACGAGGATGACGCAGATGAGGATGACGCGGATCGATACGCGGCCGCCGAAATCCGGATCCGCGTCGAAGTCGATCGCGACATTCCTTCGGGCGTCGTGGCTCTGATCGGCGCCCGCGTCATCACGATGAACGGAGACGAGGTCATCGAGCGCGGAGACGTCGTAGTGCGCGACAACCGCATCGTGGCCGTGGGCCCTTCGGGCTCCGTCGACATTCCGGGCGGTGCGGAGCGCATGGACATGTCGGGCACGACGATCATGCCCGGATTCGTGGACACGCATGCGCACCTGCGCGTGACGGTCAACGCGCACCGGGCCCAGCCGTGGTCTTATGCGGCCAACCTGGCGTACGGCGTGACGACCGCCCGAGACCCACAGACGGGGTCGAGCAACGTGCTCACCTACGAAGACATGGTTCGGGCCGGACGGATGGTGGGACCGCGCGTCTACAGCACCGGACAGGGTGTGTTCGCCGGTGAGCGAATCCGCAGCCTGGACGATGCGCGCGACGTGTTGTCGCGGTACTCCGACTATTTCGATACCAAGACGATCAAGATGTACGGGGCCGGCAACCGCGAGGTGCGTCAGTGGATCATCCAGGCCGCGCGTGAACTGGAGCTCATGCCGACGACCGAGGGCAGCCTCGATCTGCGACTCAACATGACGATGGCTCAAGACGGGTACTCGGGAACGGAGCACAATCTTCCCGGTGTGCCGCTCTATGACGATGTCGTACAACTGGTTGCCCAGTCGAACATGGCGACCACGCCCACGATCGTGGTGACCTACGGCGGTCCGTGGGCGGAGAACCTCTTCTATACCACGACCAACGTCCTGGAGGATGAGAAGCTGCGCACCTTCACGCCGTGGGAAGAGGTCTACCAGAAGGCTGCGCGCCGAGCGGGTGGTGCCGGTTGGTTCCACGAATCGCAGTACATCCACGAGGAGATTTCGGACTTCCTCGACGACGTGGTCGAGGCCGGCGGGCGCGCCGGAGTCGGCAGCCACGGACAGCTGCAGGGACTTGGGTACCACTGGGAGCTGTGGTTGGTCGGGTCGTCTCAGCACATGACGAATCACGAGGCGCTCGAAATCGCGACGATCATCGGGGCCGATGCACTTGGGCTCGACGGTGACCTCGGTTCGCTCGAAGTCGGCAAGCTGGCCGACCTGGTCGTTCTCGACGCGAACCCGCTCGATGACCTGCGCAACACGAACACGGTCCGCTACGTCATGATGAACGGACGGCTGTACGAGGGTGCGACCCTGAACGAGCGCTGGCCTGAGCAGCGGGCAGCCCAGGGCTTCTACTGGCAGACGGATGGGGCGATTCCGACGCGATCGACCTCGGGGAACTAATGGTACGGCGTGACGTGCGAGCTGGCGGGCGGTGCGCAGAGTGAGTGCGCCGCTCGCTGGCATACGCGTTTGCGACGTGACCCAGAACCTCGCGGGCCCGTTCTGTAGTCAGATTCTAGATTCTCGCCGACTTGGGGGCGACGATCTTCAAGGTCGAGCCGCCCGGTGGGGATTTGGGGCGCGCCTGGGGTCCTCCGTTCTGGGGCGACGACAGCACCCTGTTCCTCTCCGCGAATCGAGGCAAACGCAGCATCGTCCTCGACCTGAAGTCGGAGGGTGGGCGCGAGG
>JBDGVT010000091.1:0-22948 GCA_039585495.1 Gemmatimonadota bacterium
AGGACGAGAATGGCGGCTGAGTCAGGCATGCGCTGAACCAATCCGGCCTTCGCTGGGCGGGTTCCGTGGGTGTCGTGTCATGGGCAGCGGAACTCGCTCGTGAACGAGAAACTCCGGGACTTCTCAGGTCGGACCCGGCGTCGATCCGTACAAGGTACATCGTGGACGACGAACATCGGGAGAAGCTTGCTCGAGGGAGGGCGAATGAACCAGCGTGGCAGGCATGAACATTCTGATGGCCCTCGCCGACTACGACGGAACACACAAGGAACCCCTCGAAGCGATCCTGCGGACCTGGGAGCCGACCGCCGAACTGCTCGCCGAGCTCGTAGAGCTGTCGTCGGCCGAAGACGCGAGCGTTGCCGCGGGCGCGACCTGGCTGCTGCGGGCATGGGTGGAACAGGGCGTCTCTCTTCGTCCTCATGACGTGTCGGAACTCGCCAGACGCCTGACAGGAATCACCGCCCTCTGGGCCCGACTGCACGTGTGTCAGACCATCCGCAGCCTCCGCATCGACACGCAGGATGCCGGGCTCTTCGGCACCTTCCTGGGAGAGTGCCGGGGCAGCGAGAGGCCCTTCCTTCGTGCATGGGCAACCGACGGCCTGCACCACCTGGCGCTGCGGCATCCTGACTATGAGTCCGACGCCAGGGTCGCGCTGGAAGCTGCCCTGACGGACCCCGCGGCGTCCGTCAGAGCCCGTGCGCGGCGAATCCTCGACGGCAAATAGAGCCCTTTCAGGCCACTTCTCAGCCGCCCGCTTGACCACGCTCGAACGCGACGGTTAGGTTCGCCTCGAACATCAAATCTGCGGGCGGAGCATCTCGGAAGCCGGTGAAAATCCGGCACGGCCCCGCCACTGTGATGGGCTCGGTAGCAGTTCGCCGAACGGCATCCTCGAACAAGCCACTGGGGTGATCGCCCTGGGAAGGTGAGGTTCGCCGCCCAAAGTCAGGAGACCTGGTCTCGCCCGCATCATCTCGCACTCTTCGAGGGGAAGCGTGCCGGTTTTTTTGTGGCTTTTGGGCGCGGCAGCACTCGTAGCGGCACCGACGACGGTGGCCGCGCAGTGGCCTGGTGAGATCCAGGGTCGAGTCATCGACGAAGTGACGGGTAGCCCCGTCACTTGGCCCGATCTCGTCCTGCTGCCCGTGGCGATCCACTCGGTCGGTGACTCGGGGGGTCGGTTCCGACTCCACGGGCTCGCTCCAGGCACGTACACGCTCAGCGTCAGCGCCCTCGGCTTCTCCACCACAACCCTCGAGGTCGACGTTCGAGACGGTGTCGTGCGCGACGTCACCGTGGCGCTGAGCCCGGTGGCCATCCCGATCGAAGGGGTCACGGCATCCGTGGACGCGGTCCCCGTCGGCGCCATCACCCTGGGCGCGGAACACATCCGGGCGCTTCCAGCCAACACGGTCGCCGACGTTCTGCGCACCGTGTCGGGAGTCCTCATCGCGACCACCAGCCCCGGCGGCCCCGAAACTCCGTCCATACGAGGGAGCGCGACCGACGCCGTTCTCGTCCTCGTCGACGGAGTGCCGCTCAACGACCCGGTGACCGGTGCGGCCGATCTCTCGATTGTGCCCTCTGCCGGTGTCGCATCCGTGACGGTCCTGGTCGGAGCTCACTCGGCTCGGTACGGCGCGCGCGCCACCGGCGGAGTCATTCTGATTCGAAGCGGGAGCCCTGAAAGGGGCGCGTCGGCTGCCGCTGGCGTGGGTTCGCTCGAGTCCTGGGAAGGTGAGGCGGTGGCATCGAAGCGGGCCGGGAGCGGTCGGCTCGACGCAGTAGCTACCTATCGCGGAGAGGGTGGGTCGTTCGCGTTCGACCAGGCACCAGAAGTCGGAGGAGGCACCGGCCAGGTGACCAATGCCGACTCCAGGCGCTGGAGTGGTCGCCTTTCCTGGACGACCGGCGGCGACGTTCCCTCCGGCACCGTAGGAGGCTCCGTCGAAAGGGTCGAGCGCGGTCTGCCAGGACGAAGCTTCGCGCCTTCGCCCTCGGCTCGACAAACCCTGACTCAAGCGCGTGTCTTCGGGACTGCTACACACCGCACTCGGGAGGGACGGGGTGTGTCCCGGTTCGCCGCCTACACCCACTACTACGACTCGAGATTCAACGATTCAGCGCCCCCGTTCGGGCTGCCCTTCGATGACGAAACGACGCTGATCGGGGGCGGAGCGGACGTGGGTCACTCCGAGGCCATCGGCTTCGGTACGATCGGGGGTGGAGCGGACGCACGACTCGCAAGCGTAGAAAGCTCTGCGCTCGCCGAAACGGACGGGTACGATCGTGCAGACCTGGGCGCCTGGTTGTCCGCGTCGATTCCGGATGGACCCGTCGGCACTTCGTGGACCGCCACCTTCCGGCTCGACCGGAGCAGCCTGCCCGCGAGCTGGTTCGCGAGCCACGATATCGGGTTGAGATTCGACGTCGGGAGGCTGCGGCTTGCGGCTGGACATCGAAGCTCATTCAGCCCCCCGACCCTGGGCGACCAGTTCTTCCGCGAGGGTGTGGGCGTAGAACCCAATCCTGATCTGGAAGCTGAACGAGTCCCTTCCGAGTGGGTTGGCGGTATCGGCACAGACGTCTCGCTGGGCCGAGCACTCCTTTCCGCAGATGCCGAGATCTATGACGGCGACGTGGACGGCATGATCCTGTGGCAACCGGACTTCCGGTTCGTCTGGAGCCCGAGGAACCACGACGTCTCACGCCGTGGACTCGACGTCCGCACCCGGGTCCGCCTTCCGCACCTGGGCGTCGAGATGTGGGCCGACGGGTCGATCCACCGCACGACCTACGACCGTCAGGACTCCGATGACGTCCAGGTGGCCTATCGCCCCCGGTACCTGGTCAGCCTCGGCGGCTCTCTCAGCCACGCGGCCTGGTCCCTCCTCGTCCAGACGAGATATACCGGCGCACGATTCCCCGTGCCCAACGCGGTCAACGAACTCCCCGGCTATTGGGGCACGGACGTCGCCGCCCGCCGGAGTTGGCAGGTTGGCGCGACCCGTCTCGGAATCCAGGCAGAGATCGAACGCCTCTTCGATCAGAACGACGCCCTCATCTTCGCGTTTCCACACCCTGGTCGGACCATCCGGCTCACGCTCCGCATCGGTGCTCAGGCATCCTCATGAACCTCACCTTCCCCCACCGGAGTCATTCCGTGCCTCGTACCATTTCGCCCCGGTTCAAGTGCCGCCTTCCTCAGCTCCCGTTCCTCTTCTGCGCCCTGGTCGTTACAGGATGCGAGGGAGACCCGACGGAACCCGAGCTGACGCTGCGGGAGGTAGGCGTGGTCGTCGCGAGCACGGACATCTCTCTCACCGTATTCGACGTCGAGGATCCGTCGATTACGCGCACGATCGGGCTGGGGCCCGACGGAAGCCCGGTTTCACTCGCGACCCGTGGCAGGCTGGCGGCGGTCCCCTTGGGGATCGTGCCGGCCGTCGCAATCGTCGACCTGGTCGAGGCATCACTCCTCAGGACCGTCGCACTCCCATCTGGGTCGGGAGCCACCGGAGTCGCATTCGTCAACGACTCGATCGCCCTCGTGGCGAATCCCGGACTCAACACGGTCACACCCGTGAACGTCCTCAGCGGACTGGCCGGCACGGACATCGACGTCGGCACGTATCCGCAGGCCATCGTGGTGGCAGACGGGCGCGCCTACGTCGTGAACGCGAACCTCGCCAACTTCGCTCCGGCAGGGCCCTCGTCGCTCACCATCATCGACGGAGCGACGCTGCTCGTGGAGGGCGAGATCACGCTGACGGGCGAGAACGCCTCGGCGGCATCCGTCGGCCCGGGCGGCACGCTCTACGTGATCCACTCGGGCACCTGGGGGATGAACGACGGTTCCCTGTCCGTCGTGAATCTGTCGTCACGAACCGAGACCGCTCATGTAGCGGGTTTCGGGAACTTCCCGGGCTCGGTCGAGGTCGACGAAAGGTCGCTCGTATACGTGGGTGTCTTCGGCGTGGGAACGCTGGTATGGGATGCGCTGACCACCTCCTTCGTTCACGACTCCACGACGCCACTGACCCCTGACGGGATCGCGAGTACCTCCGGCGTCGGGCACGACTCGGAAGGCCGCCTCTACACGCTGACACCGGACTGTCAGCTCCCGGCCAACGCGCACCGCCTCTCTTCGAACTACAGCGTGGAGCTGTCCGTCCCGGTCGGCAGAATTGGAAGACGGTTCATGATGCACCGTCAGTCACGCCGGTAGAGCCCCCAGGTATACACGCCTGGAGCCACCTCCTGGTGGCCCAGCACCTGGAACGATTCGCAGAGGACATCGACCACCTAAGGCACGTCGTCAGGACCCAACAGCTCCACGCCAGCGGGGTCGCTCACACCTCACATCCAATGCACGGGACTCTCCACGCTCTATCTTCCTTTCTTCCCAGAGAACCGTCCTACGAAGAAACGGCATCATGACCCATCCGATAACGAAGACACGGCCTAGCACCCATTCACTCGTCTGGACCGTGATCTGCCTCGGCCTGCTGGCCTCGACGAGCCTCTTCCAGCCCGTCGATGCGCTGGCCCAGACCGAGGGAGACTACCTCTACAACGTGTCGATGCTACGGGCGGCACCGGGTCATTTCAACGATCTCATCTCTGCGCTCGAGGAGTCCTTCGAGTTGATCCGGGAAGCCGGCGACGAGGCTCCCTTCTTCATGAGGCATTCGCAGGGAGACCAATGGGACTTCATGCTGATTTACCCGATGGGGGACGTCTCGACGTACCACGGCGCGGCGCGAACCGCCCGGCGCAACGCGGTGTGGCAGACCGATCGAGGCCGCGAACTCTCCGGTCGCCTGGCTGAGAACAGTTCGTACCGAGAGAACTGGTTCGCGCGCTCCGTCGACGTGACCGAAATGTCCCGCCGCTTCGAGGGCATGGGCTTCTACCACATCGAGATCTTCGCCGGGATCGCAGGCAAGCGTGAGGAGCTCCTCGAGCAGCGGAGGATGGAGAACCGGTACTACACGGAGCTCGATCGCCAGCTCAACGTGCTCTTCGTTCGGGCGTCAGGATCGAACTGGGACGCGATGACGATCGGATTCTATGAGAGCCTCCAGAGCTACGCGGCCATCGGTGCGCAGTACTCGCCAGCCGAACAGGACGCAGCCGCTCGGGCCGCAGGGTTCGACGGCGTCGGAGCGATATCGCCCTACCTGAGGTCGCTCCTCAGCTATCACAACGACACGCTGGCCGTGCCGGTGGGTTGACCACGACCCTGGATACGCTGCTCACGCCTCGGCTCCGCATCCGCCCCATGACGGAGCACGACCTCGATGTGCTGCACGCGCTCTATGCGGACGAGGAGCTGATGAGGTTTATCACCGGCAAGGCGAGGACGAGGGACGAAACGCGCGCACGCCTCGACAAGGACCTCGGGGACCACAGAGACCACGGCTTCGGCCTGTGCGTGACAGAACTCGGAGACACTGGTGAGGTCATCGGCCGGTGCGGGCTCGAGCCCCGCCCGACCGAGGCAGGCCTGGAGGGAGAGCTCGCCTGGATGTTCGCGAAGCCGTGGTGGGGGCGAGGGCTGGCCACGGAGGCGGGAGCAGAGCTTATTCGCTACGGCCTGGAGACGCTCGCTCTGACACGGGTGTTCGCGAAGGCGATGCCGGACAACACCGCCTCGATCAAGGTCATGGAGAGGCTGGGCATGACCCGCGTCGCGTCGGCCGATCGTGAGGTCGAGTACGAGATGCGGCCCGGAGCAGGCTCAGTCGGGCTCTAGGCCCCGGTCCGGCACGAACAGCGCAGCGGCGATCGCAATTCCCCGTCACACTCGTAGCGTCGCCATCTTCGGTATTCGATTCGACTGACCTCTACTGGCGCACGCCGGGGAGGATCCGGTCCTGCAGCGCTCGGTACGTGGTGCGACCCGGACCGTCATGGATCTGCCACCCGTTGAATACGGCAACGATGTCGTGCTCAGGGGACACGAGCACGAACTGCCCGCCGTACCCGTTGCCGGCAAAGACACGGGTGGCCCCGTCGGAGTGGTCGGGGACCCACCATTGGTACCCATAACCGGCATCTGGCCGACCATTGTCGGGCGCGACGTCCTCGACCACGGGCGACGTCGAGGCCTCGACCCATTCACGCGAGATCACCTGACGCCCGTCCCACTCACCTCCGCGAAGGAAGAGGTACCCGATGCGCGCCAGACTCTCGGTGGACAGGTAAAGCCCCCCTTCGGTGTCGGCCTCCCCGTCAGGAGTGATCTTCCAATAGAAATCGGTGATGCCGATCGGCTCGAAGAGTTTCTCTCTGGCCCAATCATCGATGCGACGGCCGGTCGCTTCGCGGACGATCTTACCGAGCAGAACGCTCACACCATCGTTGTACTGGAACCGGGCGCCCGGCACGGTGTCCGTCGGTCGGTCGAGAACGAAATTGATCCACTCGTCGCTCGCTTCCAGGTGGACCGTGCTGTGTTCGTTTCCGGAATAGCCACCCGTCGTGACCCAGTGCAGCCCGCTACGCATGGTCAGGAAGTCTTCCAGGGTGGTGGACTCCTTGCGTACGTCGGTCGTGAACGGCGCATAAGACGCGAAGAACGGCATGACCGGCGTCTCGATTCCGCCCAGGAGCCCCTCGTCGATCGCAATTCCGAGCGCCGCGGAGGTGACGCTCTTTGTGACCGACTGCAGCGTGTGCAGCTCGGTGTCCCGGAGGTACGGATGCCACTCGGGATGATCGTAGTTGTACTGGTGGTTCGTCGTGTCATACTGCGCGGCGATCGCCGCATAGTCGTTGGTGAAGCGGTGGTCTGCGACGACCATCCCGTTCCGGATCAGCATGAACGCATCGACCAGCCCATACACACCTGCCTCGAGGTCCGCCACCAGTGCTTCCACTGCTGCAGCGTCGATCCCCTGCTCGTCGGGGGTCGACGTTGGCCACTCGGCCCCCGGCCATGGAGGTCCGTCTGAGGTCCTGGTGTCCTGTCCTGCACACGGTGCAGCCAGGGTCAGACTCACGAGCATCATCGACGCGAGCGAGTCAATCCGTCTCAGCTTCATCTTCGACTCCGTGTTGAGCTCATCCGCCGGGCTCGCCTTCCCATCACAGCCCCACCCGATACCAGGCGAAACCCTGTCGCCCTCCCGTGCCGTTCTGAATCGGAGCAACGAGCCCGAGCGAACCATCGGCGAGGAAGATCACTGGAACGTACTCCCCTCCGGTGTCTCTCATTCGCGACTCACCGGCCATTCTCCAGGCATCGACCTCGATCGGCTCGCCGCGGCGCACTAAGGGAAAATCTTCGCCTGACGCATCGATGAGCGCGACGTTGGCTCGGAGACTCTCTCCACTTCCAGAGAACCACGACGCAGCCAACTCACCGGGGCCACCCGCGGAAAGGAACGGATAGAAGAGCGGATCACTTCCCGATACGATCAACCACGAGTCCCAGCTCCTGCCCCTGTTGTCCGAACGACCGACCCAGAGGTCCGTACCTTCGCTCCAGAGGTGATAGAGAACTCCGTCCGCATCCCACGCCAGAGGCTCAACCCAGCGGGTGACGACTTCGGGATCGCCGAAGGTCTCACTCCAGACGAGATGACCCGGCGGCGTTTGCTTGGCCCACGTCGAACCACCGTCGTTGCTCGTGGCGATGATCTCCACATCGGCGTCGAACCGGTTCCCCGAGGCTGACAGGGGAGTTATCCGCACTGCCAGCTCGCCGGCTGGCCCGACGGCGAGGTGGCTCGAGCCCCCGAGAGGATGAATTCGATCCCTTTCCGTCCACGTGTGTCCACCGTCCTCACTCACCGCATGACTGACACCCGACCCGTCGTTCCAGATGACGTGGGCGGCGCCGTTGGGCGCCACCGAGATCCAGGGCCGGTCGTCGAAGCGGTCTTCCGAGAGCCACGTCCATGTCCAAGATTCGCCAACGTCATGACTCACACCCACCGCCACGTGCGTGCCTGTGGATGTCGTCCGGTCGAAGCCCATGGTGAGGAAGTACAACGTGCCGTCTGGCGCGACCGCGAGGTCGACATCCGAGTTGCCCACGGCACCCTGCTCGGCCGAGCCAACGTCCACGGCGCTCCAGGAGGAGCCACCGTCACGGCTTCGGAACAGCCTGGGTGGCGAGTCGGCCTCTCCGGCAGCCTGCGAATAGCCGGCCACGAACAAGTCGCCCCCGGGATGCTCGACGAGCATCGGTTCGCGGACAGCCACGTCCGCGAGGTGCTCGACGGGAGCGGGCACGTTCAGGCTGCTGTCGGTCGCCGCGGGGGAGTCGGCACCCCCACAACCAGATATGCCAAGGATCATGGCGACCGCGATGAGCTGGTGCGCCGTACGATAAGCCAATTCTCGCTGCTCCATCGAGAGGGTCGAAGCTCTTACCAGAATCTGCTTCAGCGAATGGAAGGTGCGCTCGAGGCGCCCCACGCGCGAGTCGGGACAACGGTGGTTCCGGCGCCCCTCTACACCCTATGATGACAGTCTCGCTCACCACGTACGAGGACCTTCCGACCATGACCCGTATCTCGATCCCCGCCACGCTCGCCGCCCTTCTTGCGACGGCCTGTGCGCCTCCTGTCTCCTGTGGTGGACCAGCAGGCCGAAGTCGCGTCGCTACGCGCCGCCGCGACCGCGTACCACGAGGCCGCCAGCGCGAAGCGTGCCGACGACGTGGTGGCACTCTACGACGCTCAACCCATGATGGTCCCGCCGAATGCGGCGATGGTGGAGGGCCTCGAGGGTGTGCAGAACTACCGCTTCGGGTTCATTGAGACGCCCGGCGTAGAACTGAGCTTCGAGATCATTCGCGCGGAGGTGTCCGCGTCCGGTGATATGGGATGGACGCTTTCGCTCGGAGACATCACGATCCACCGTGGAGAAGGGACCCCTGGTCGCGATCTCGTGAGGGACTTCCATACGTGGAAGAAGCAGGACGACGGATCGTGGAAGGTCGTCGTGGACATGTGGAATTCGGGGATGCCGGCCGGCTGAACGTGCTCAGGCTGACATGAACTCACGAGAGCGTCGCGCCGTCGCAGAGTCGCACTTCCAACATCATCCTAGACCTCCGGTTATCGGTGTTACGCACCCATCCAGAGGGTGGCCACAATTCGCGAAACGACGCAGAACACCACCACCACGATTGCCGGCACGCGCCAGCCCGCGAGCAGCGTGAAGCCTGCCACGCCGATCGCGACATCCACAGGGCCCACGACCGCGCTCGTCCAGACAGGGTCGTAGAGCGACGCACCCAGCAGGCCGACCACGGCAGCGTTCACACCGGCAATGGCCCGCGCGGCGAGCGGCTGTCCGGCGACGGACCGCCAGAAGGGCAACACTCCCGAGACGAGCAAGAAGCCCGGCAAGAAGATCCCGACCAGAGCGATGAGGGAGCCGACGATGGTGCTGCTTCCGCCGGCGATCCGAGCTCCCAGGTAGGCGGAAAAGCTGAACAGGGGGCCCGGCACGGCCTGAGCAGCACCGTATCCGGCGAGAAATTCGTCAGCACTGATCCAGCCAGGACTCACGACTGTCTCTTCGAGGAGAGGAAGAACCACGTGACCTCCCCCGAAGACCAGCGCTCCCGCACGATAGAACGCCTCGAAGAGCTCGAGCCCTCCACCCACCCCTCGGGCGACGAACGGAAGTCCTGCGAGAATCGCCCCGAAGAGAAACACGAGCACCCATCCCTCGCGTCGGCCATAGCGGAGACGCACATCGTCGGGGGTTGGAGCCTCCACCTCCGGACAGAACCTCATGCCAAGCATAGCCCCGGCAGCCACCAACAGAACTTGGACCCAAGCGTACGGGACGAGAGCGGCGCCCATGAACGTCATCGCCGCGATCGTGGCTCGTACCGGATCGGGACACAGCCGCCGAGCCATGCCCATCACCGCATGGGCGACCACGACCAGCGCCACGATCTTCAGGCCGTGTACCGCAGCCGCACCCGTCGGCCCGGAGACTTGAGGGAACAGGACCGCGAAGCCGTACATGGCGAGTGCCGACGGAAGCGTGAAGGCCAAAAAAGCAGCGATGGCCCCGGCCCAACCTCCCCTCAACAACCCGATACTGAATCCGAGCTGACTGCTCGCCGGACCCGGCAGGAACTGGCATAGCGCGATGAGTTGAGCGTAGGTGCTCTCGGTGAGCCAACCCCGCCGCTCTACGAACTCTCTCCGGAAGTAGCCCAGATGGGCGATGGGCCCACCGAACGACGTCAGTCCCAATCGCAAAAACGTCGTGAAGACCTCTCGGGTCGTACCAAGCTTCGTCATCCGACGATTCTGCCGAGAGCCCGCAGCAGAGACAACCATGTTGCTTCCTTGTCTCTAGAATCGGCCTCCCGCAGGGTCCCTTCAATTCTTCTCAACCGCGGCCCGCCGCCATGCGACTTCTCATCGTCAACAGCTCGCGGAGCTGGTGCGGTGTCGATCAGGCGTGCAGAACGGCCAGCGCATCAGGTTGGGAAGCCGAGTCGGTGCTCGACCTCCAGGAACACGCCTACCGCGACCCCTTCTAGTCGCCGGACCCCATGCCCCTGGATTTGATGCGGACGACACCCTCCGCTACCGGAGGGAGCTGTCTGAACTGCTCAGCGTCGTGGCCTGGCACGACCCGAGACACGTCGCCCGCGAGCTCGATCATGCGTCTCACGGCGGCCAGATTGTTGTCTCTGTCCTCAGGGGTGAACGTCGCCCCGGCACGACCCTCGGTCAGATTCCGATACAGGTAAGCGTTGTCCGAGGCCAGAACGTACGGGTCCTCGGAGCCGACCATCAGGTACTGTGAGGCATAGGTGTGCCTCGCTCCCGTGAAGGCGGTGATGCCCGGCAGAAACTCGATGCCATCGCCGTCGATCAGACGCACGAGCCCCTCCGTGTTTCTCTCCACGAGATGGAGCACGTCGGCCGGGTCTATTCCGCCGGAGTTCCCGTCGGGCTGCCAGGCCGGGCCCGTGTAGTAGGCGAACTCGTCCGCTTGAATCCACGCCGTGGCAGCGGGAAACAGCTCGAGGCCTCCCATATGATCCCAGTGGGCGTGGCTCAACACGATATCCGTGATGTCTCCGGCAGCGAGCCCGATCGCGGACAGTGCCCGGTCGGGGCGAACGAAGTCCTGAACATCGAATCGCTCGAACCACTGCTCACGGAAGAAGCCCGTATCGAACAGGACTACTCGGTCGTCGTTACGGATCACCCAGACCGCGAGCGCGACATCGAGCGTCTCGTCGGCGGGCGCGTCGGGAAGCAGGCCGCGCAACGGGAAGTCCGCAATCGTGCCGTAACGGATCATCGAGATGCAGTGGCGGTTAGGCTGGGAATCCGACTCGATCACGGTGACTCCAACTTGTCGATAGCTCCAGGGAGTTCCGCAATCCCCTCGATCACCATATCCGCCTCCGCGGGTTCCGGACATGTTCGACTGCGTGTCCATATCGCCCAGAGGCCCGCGTTCTTGGCTCCCTGGATGTCCGTTCGCGGATTGTCCCCCACGTGAACGGCCTCCTCCGGCTTCACGCCGAGCCGGTCCAGCACGCGGTGAAAGAGCTCGGCATCCGGTTTCCGACACCCCTCGGCTTCGGAGATCGCGATGTCCTGGAACGCCGGGGCGATACCCATCACATCGATCTTCCGTTGCTGTATCTCGACCCCGCCATTGGTGATGATCGCGAGCAGGTAGCCGGAGGCGTTGAGGCGTTCGAGTACCTCTTGCAGGTGCGGGAAGACCACGCACTCATCCGGAAAACGGGCCCGAAAGTCCTCTGCGAGTACCTCGCCCGCCTCGACGCCGAGCGAGTATTCGCGCGCCACACTACCGAAGACCTCATCCTTGTGCGTAGATCCGTCCCGATCCAGCTCAAGCACCCGCTCGAACAGGCGATCCCGATCCACGTTCTGAAAGAACGGGCCGAAGCGATTCATCTGACTGCGAACGAACACCTCGAAGGTGACGCGACGATCGAGCATCGTCTCGTCCAGATCGATCGTAACCGCTCGGATGTTCGTCACGGATAGCTCCGGGCACCGGCCGGAGCCGCGGAGGGTCCTAGAGTCGACGCACCCCGGCGGCGGTATGCCGGAATCCAGCACGCGCGTAGAATCCTCTCAGACCCGAAGCGAACTCTACGTGCAGCCGGGTCAGACCCAGTTCCTTCGCAGCGACAGCAACCTCGTCGAGCAACTGCAACCCGACACCCTGCCCCTGCGCACTCGGATGGATCGTCGGCCCGAGCACGAAGCCCTGGTTTCGGCCGCACTGCACCAGTCTCACGAAGCCGACCAGAGTCTCCTCGTCGTACGCCAGCACGTGTAGCAGGCTGTCCTGGGCGAGAGAGGTGAAGTCCGTCTGCGGGTGATTTGGCCAAGCGTCGTCGAAGAGGTCGTTCAACGGGCCATCTTCGATGGGGCCATTCAAGAGATACCGCATGGTCGTCGCTCCCGGGTCTGGCACCCGCCTCGAGTATCGCGTCTCTCCTGCGGGGCCGAGCCGCATAATAGACTCGGCCTGGAACAAGCGCACGCCTGGGATTCACGTCGCCGCCTCCCCGAACCACTCATCCGGATCGAAGTTTGGGCCCAGGTACTCCTGCCTGAACTGAGCATGCTCGCGAGCCTCAGCCGGCGTGCCCAGATGATGCGTAGTGCCTGCGACCGACCAGATGATGACGTCGGATATCTGGAAAAGAGCGGGAGCGTCGTGCCCGGACGTGACGACGGCAGCGCCTTGGAGCGCAACCGCGCGAAGCAGTTCGCCAACCTGCTCCTGGGTCCGGGGAGCGAGGCCCACGAGCGGCTCGTCCATGACGAGTACCTCGGGCTTTCGCGCCAGCGCCAAGCCGATCGACACACGTGACCGTTCTCCACCCGACAGATCTCCGACTCTCTGGTCCATCAGGTCACCCAGGTCCGCGAGCGACACCGCCTCTTCCACCCCGGATGATCCGAAGATCGCAGCCAGGGCCTCGAAGTGATCCCGCACAGCGAAGGCCGGTGCGGCCAGCCCTGCCTGCGGAACGTACATGAGACCTCGCCTCGCCATGCGTGGGAGCGCCTGCCGCTCCGATGCCACTCCGCGGAACGACACGACTCCGTAGTCCGCCCGAAGAACCCCGACCGCGATCCTCAGGAGCGTCGTTTTCCCTGAACCGTTGCGGCCCATGAGTGTGGTCACCTTGCCGGACTCGACCCACAACCCGGCCGACTTCAACACATCCATACGGCCAAAGGACCTTCCAATCCCCTCAGCCCGGAGCACGTAGCTCGAGTCAGACAATCGACACTCGCAGAAGGGCTTCGAGGGCCAGGCACTCTACGACGACTACAGCGGCGATCCCGACGAACGAATGACCGAGGTTCGCGAGAAAGACCAACTCCGAGCGCCTCCCCATATCCACGCGGATCACCACCAACACCGGCAAGAGGACGAGGAGGGCAGCGCCCATGGAGCCCGGGTACGGAGCACCTGAGAGACTCACGCCGTACATCGAAGCAACACGTAGGACGACCCACACCAGCGCCACCCGCAGGGCCAGTGAATCCAGAAACGGTCTGGGAGGGAGCAACCGATGCACTTTGTGTCCGGGCAGGTCAGAGGACTTGTAGCGGATCTTCGAGTCCAACGATATCGAACTTGGCTCCCGGATGCGGGATCCCGTTCAACAGTACCTCTACGGAGTGTTCGCCCGGGTAGTGTTTCCGGGTAGAGTGTTGCGCAACCGAGATCGTCTTCCGGATCGTGGCCGTATCCTTTGGGCCGATCGCGAGTTCCGCTCCCTTGAAGACCTTCGGGCTGGTTGTGCCGAGGCTCTTCATGAAGTGCACCCGAAGGTCCACGAGAGCCCGGGCCTCCCCCTCGCTGTCGTTCAGAAGACCGACTTCGATCCGAACCTTGTCGCCGATCTCCACGACCGACGGCTCACACCGCACGGATTGGATCTGCACCGGAGAGTCCGCAGCATACCCCAGCACCTCGAGCGCACCCGCGTCTCCTCCCTTGATCAACGAACGAAGTCCGTGACGTATCAGACGCCGCCGTTCCTCACTTCCGTCGCTCCACCACCGCTTCGCCACCTGAACGACCACGTCGGGATGGTCCTTCGAGATGTCGTTCAGGTTGTTGGCGACTGAACGTCGGACGTACTCCTCCGAGTCGTCCTTCAGCAATTCCAGGAGCTCGAGCACCGGAGCCGGTTCGTCTTGGAAGGCTCGGAGCCGGCGCGCCCACGGCAGGCGGGGTCGAGTACCCTCCGATACCAACCGTCGAACATGCACGTTCGGGTCGTGGGCCCACTCGGATAGCCGCTGGAGCGACTCGGCTGGATAGCGTTCGAGGAACGCTCGAATACTGAACTCGGCGGTGAAGCGCTTCGTCAGTTCATACTGAGCACGCATCGAGGTCTCGAAGCATTCCAGTCCGTGGTCCGCCACGAAGAACACGAGCGGTAGATAGACGAACGAGTCGAGGCCGGTCAATTCGGTCTCGCCGATCTCGGGGCCCAGACTGTCGACGATGATGTCGATCGCACGCGCGCGCTCCCCTGGCAGCGTCGCGGCGAGCGCGTCGGAGATTCGCCGCGCGCGGGGAGTGAGTTCGAGCCCCTCGAATCCGTCGAGCGCGACCTCGAGGAAGGCGGTCCGATCGAAAGCCGAATTCGTGACCTCGATCATATCCGCAATCCGAACGGCCACGTCCGGACCGAAGGAGTCCTTTAGTGGCTCGGCCATGAGCCCGTCAGTGGGGACGCTTCACCGAGAGCCCCGGGAGCGGCCGTTACGGGACTCCCTTCGTAAGTCGGCGCACCGCATACAGACCTGCGCCCATCCCGACCACGCTGACGACGAAGCCCATGAAGAAGGAGACCATGGCGCCTAGCCACCAACCCAGCCAACCGCCCGCCGACATCCCAATCAGGTCCAGGATCTTCTTCATGCGAGATCTCGGGTAGTGGCGTCAGACCGTGTTGACCAGTGTACGCAGGGCGCCGAACAGCTTCACGCTCTCTCGCGCCCTCATCACCGGCGAGGGTGGTGCGTGGTCGGCACTGTGAGCAAACATCTTCGTGACCGTGACCCCCCGCTGACAGTCGCTCGGCAGTTCTTCCATCAGTCGCAGACCCTCGGTGAACGGCACCAGCCGGTCGCCGTGACCGTGAATGACCTGCGTTGGCACGCAGACCTCTCTCAGATTCACGACCGGATCGAGTAGCGGCTCGACGCGTCGACACGCCTCGGTCAGCTTGGTCGCGATCTCGGAGCATCGATCGAACGCGGGCCTGGCCGCGTCAGAGGCCGTCGCAAAGCAATCGAAGAGCGAGCGTCGTCGGGAAGGAAGCGCTTCACGCAGGTCCGAAATCATCTGGTCGTGGTGGGGCTCCCAGGCCGAGATGCGCTGGTCACTGGCGGCCGCGGCGAGCTGCCGGAGGGCCGCCGCCACGTCACCCGCATCCTCGTGACCCGGCACATCCGTGAGGTGATTGCTGGCCACGACCCAGCGGCCGTAGGGATCGGGGCTCAGAGAGTAATCGACTCCACTCCACTCGTGCTGGCCGGTGAGCTGACAGTTCAACGTGCGCTCGAGTGAACAATACCCCCCAAACAGCACGATACCCGCCATGTATTCCCGGATTTCGGGCAGCGAGGCCGCGGCCGCGACGCTCGGAGCTCCGAACGAGAAGCCTATGCCGCCGTAGCGGCCTGGTATGACACCGGGGAGTGACTCGAGGCGGTCGACGCATGCACGGATCGTGGGCGCCACCACGCGAGGGGAAACATTGAGCCGTGTCCACTCTGGGATCTCGGGTACAAGAACCGCCGCGCCACTGGACGCCAGCGCCTCCGCGAAACGAGACAGCTGCGGATGGAACCGTCCACGACGCGACACACCACCGATGGCGATCCAGCCCGGCAGCTTCTCAGGTGCCTCCTTCGGAAGCACCAGGGTCGCCGGAACTGACTCGTTCCCCCGCTCTACCGTGAGTTGCCGGATCTCCACGTCCGCCGTGGCCTTCCAGCTGCGCACATATCGAGCGGTCCGCGCCATCCCTCGAAGCATCATCGACCGCCGGCCTCACATCTCCTCACGCTAGCGGCTGAACCCCCCGAGGGTACCGAGATAGACCGCGCCGAAGCCGTCGAGCACCGCCCGAGCTTCGTCGCTGGGCTCACCGTAGACGTACAGAGCGGTGGGCTCGAAGCAGCCGAGGAAGCGCTCGACGAAGTTCGCCCCGAAGTTGCCGAGATGTTCCAGCGCGGCGGCGGAGTCCGCGTACCGTTCACAGATATGCACCGTGGAGTTGTCCGCACTGATAAACCACTCGTAGCCCTGAGTACCGGCCTCCTGCCCCGTGGCCTCGACCATCTCCGCCATCAAGCCGCGTGCATCATCGAGTTGTCCGTCTCGAACGGACAGTTGGAGATTCCAGGACACGGTGCTCGCCATCATTCTGCTCCTTCGGGAGGGTGGTTCCAGACTCGAATTCGGATTCGAGACGAGTGGAACGGACAGCGATTGTGGTTCGTCACGGGCGATAGGACAAGCCGCTGAGGGTCGCCGCTCCACAGAATCCGAGAGGATTCCGGTTACTTCCTCGCTTTTCCCTCGAACATCTCGAGCATCTGCTTCTCCGACGTAGGCCGGATCACATCAAACTCAGCGGCCTGAGAATACGCGGTGGGGGCGATCCGCTCTGGATCAGATTGAGTACGGCTGAGCAGCCCAGGAGGCGGTTCATGAGCGACTAGATCCACACGTCCAGCTCAGCCGTCCGCCCTCCACCCTCCTCACCCGTATTGACCACACCACGAGGCTCGATGAGGAGGAGTTTGACCTCCTTCTCCGCGCACGGCTTGTGCTTCACCCCTGCCGGAACCACGAAGAGCTCTCCAGCGGAGACTTTCACTGAACCATCGGGCAAGTCGATTCGCAATTCACCCTCCACCACGAAGAACGCTTCGTCCGTGTCCGGGTGATCGTGCCAGATGAAGTCGCCTTGAATTCGCGCGACCTTGAACTGGTAGTCGTTCACTTCGGCCACCACCCGTGGCTGCCACTGCGCGGTGAGAAGCGAGAATTTCTCGAGAAGATTGATCGAACGATTGGGTGAAGGTTCTGACATGGATCCCGCCGTGCGGTGTGAAAAGGAGAATCAACCTGTCGTCACGGTACGATCCACCCGGGTCGACCCGACACTCTAAGCCGACGGTCGAGGGATCCGAAAGCAGAAGGAATCCGGCGGGTGACATGGGCTTCACGCTCCGACCAGACTTCTAGATCTTTCAGCATGTGCCGCTTCACGCTGTACCTGGGTCCCCCGATTCGACTGGACTCGCTCTTGATCGAACCGGCCCACTCTCTGCTCTTGCAGAGCTTCCACGCCTCGGAGAGGGCAGAGCCCCTGAACGGCGACGGATTCGGCGTGGGTTGGTACGCCCCCGACCTGGCTCCGAGACCCGCCGTCTTCCGCTCCATCACGCCTGCCTGGAACAACACGAATCTCCGGAGCCTCGCCGGCGTCGTCTCGAGCCCGTGTGTCCTGGCCCATGTCCGGGCGGCGACCACAGGAATGCCGGTGTCCGAGGCCAATTGCCATCCGTTCCAGCGAGATAGCTTCCTCTTCATGCACAACGGACACGTGGGTTCGTTTCGCGACATCCGCAGAGCCTTGCTCGCTAGCTTGTGCGATGAAGCATTCGAGGCAATCAGAGGGAGCACCGACTCGGAGCACGTGTTCGCTCTATTCCTCGACGAGTTCATCAAATCCGACGCCTCTGACGAACGTGCCCTGGCCAGGAGCCTCAGTCGAGCCGTGTGGCGATGTGTGTCCCTCGTCGATGAAGTCCGAGGCGGGCACCCATCCTACCTGAACCTCGCGGTGAGCGACGGGAATCGAGCAGCGGCCTGCAGGTTCACAAACGATGAGGAGCACGCTCCGGAGTCCCTCTATATGATCGAACGGGCGCCCTATGAACCGATCGCGAGCGGTTCTCCCGAGCGCCGACAGAACGAAGCCTCGACTTCCTTCGTGATCTCCTCAGAGAGACTCACCGACGACCCGCTCTGGCAGAAGGTGGAGCGCAATCACCTGATCTCGATCTCACGCGACGGACCGTCCTCCTTCTTCCGGATGGAAGAAGAGGGGCTTCTACCGGCCTGACAGAGACCGGCTCGGCTCGCCAGCGGGATGCTAAACGACCGCGACTCTGACGAACCGGGCATACACGAATTGTTGCTCCACGCCCGAAGGGGTACGGTGGTATTCTGTGCGTGTCTCGACCAGGTGTGCGCCGTCTCCAAGTTCGCGGGCGATATCGTCAGCACTACACCTCAGGGTATCGAGCCCACTGCAACGACGCGGTCCCTCCGGACCGAACGTCGCCACGATGACGTGGCCACCGGGGGGCACGGACCCATAAAGAGACTCCCTGTATCGGAGTCGATCCTGCGGGTCCACGAGAAAGTGGAATGCGGCACGGTCGTGCCAGATGGTCCACGGGTGGGGCGCCCGGTATTCCAGGACATCCGCCTCGATCCACTCGACCTCCGGCGCCGCCCGACCCAGACGCTGCTGAGCGGCCCGGAGCGCGGCAGAAGAGAGGTCCACGACTCCGACGCCCGTGAATCCAGCCTGGATCAGACGATCGACGAGAACCGATGCACCTCCCCCGACATCGAGCACTCGAGCCTCGGGACCCGGGTTCGTCGACTCGACAAGCTCCATGGAGAGCGCGGGATCCTCCTGATACCAGCTGACCTCGTCGGGACGCTTGCTCTCATAGACCGCCTCCCAGTGCGCGCGTCTACTCACAATAGACTCCTGAGCGCTTCCCGGGAGCGACCGCCGGCCCTACGCCGCGTACCACAGGACCGCGAAGAAGTGGCATGTCGATCCGCCCAGAACGAAGAGGTGCCACACGAGGTGCCCATAGGGCATCCTGCGGGCCGCGAAAAACCCCACACCCGCAGTGTACAGCGCGCCACCAGCCAGGAGCCACCACAGGCCGTGGGTCGGCATGGCACGGACGAGGGGTCCGGTCGCGATGAGGACCAGCCATCCCATGAGCAGATACATGGCAGTGGACACCCGCATGTAACGGACCCCGGCCAGAAGTTTGACGCACACGCCGATCGTCGCGGCACCCCAGACGAGTCCGAACAGCGTCCAGCCCCATGCGCCACCCAGGACGCCGAGCGTGAAAGGTGTATAGGTGCCTGCGATGAGGAGGTAGATCGCCGCATGATCCAGGCGCCTGAGACGATCCTTGAGCGGTCCTTCGGGCGTGGCGTGATACCACGTCGACGTCAGATACAGCACTACCATCGTCGCAGCGAAGACGCTACTACCGACCACGTCGGCTGCCCCTCCCCGACTCACGGCGCCAACCACCAGGATCGGGGTGGCCACGATGGCGGCAAGCAATCCCAGTCCGTGACTGAGGCTGTTGGCTACTTCCTCGCGCTCGCTAGCGACTCGGGCGCTGCCGGACGCCATCCAGGGCTCCCTTGATAAGGTTGTCCGCGACCAGAGCCAGCCTGTCGCATCCCGCGATTGTGCCGCCCGGTCCGCCCGCTGACAAGCGTGGCGTTCCACCCTGACGCCGAGCAATCCTTGATCTTTGAAACATCACAGACTTAACATGTTGATGTCCTGGCAACACCGCCTCTCATCTGGCGTCGGACGTGGCTCGAATTCTCATAGTCGATGACGGAGCTTCTGATCGTCTGCTCGAACAGACGATCCTCACTCAGGCCGGACATCAGGTGGCGGTCGCCGCGAGTGGCCAACAGGCTCTGATGCAGTACCTCGAGGACGGAGTCGACGTCGTGGTCACGGACCTCCATATGCCGGAGGTGGACGGCTTCGAACTCATCGCGATGCTCCGCGTCCTTATCCCGACCCCGGCGATCATCGCAGTATCGAGCATGGGGCAACGCCAACTCGACCTCGCACGCGAGTTGGGCGCACAGATCGCACTCCCAAAGCCGATCGATGGCCCCGCACTTCGGAAAGCGGTCGAAGACGTCCTTCGGCGAGAAGCTCTGGCAGGTTAGAGGCGCTCCGTCACCGGAGCATCTTGCGACCCCGCAACCGGTCAGCGTGTGAGAGCCCGCTCGACCGCACCGAGGAGTTGTCTGAACTCGAAGGGCTTCATGATGACCTCGGAGGCACCGAGCCTGATCGCCTTCAGAAGCAGTTCGTCTTTCGCGATCGCACTGCCCCCCGAGATCGCGATGATCGGAACCCCTGCATGCAGCACCCGGAGGGCAGAGATCACTTCGTGTCCATCCAGGCCCGGCATGTTGATATCGGTTATGACCAGAGCCGGTGGTCGCTTCCCGAACATCTTCAGTCCCTCCGCACCATCGACCGCCTCTTCGACTTCGTGGCCGACTCCAACGAGCATGTGCCTCACGAGCGTGCGGTGCTCCTCGTCATCGTCGATCACGAGCACTCGGGCCATCGGTAGTCTCCTCAGGGCTGTTGGGGAACCCAAGATGGGCAGCGAAGCGCGGCCCAGAAAGGTGAGGCAGTCAACCGACCGGGATCGATCGGGCTTTTCCGCCCCGTTCGCCGAGGTAGCGGCGCAACGGCGTTGTCCTCCGTGACGCCGGGAAGTATGGTCGGAGCCGCAAATACTCACACACGCTGTCGCTTCAACGAGATCACTCCCATGCGCCCCAGAGCTCTACTCGGCACCGCGGTACTCCCGATCGCCATGATGTCCGCCTTTGTCAGCAGTGGTGTCGCGGCACCAACTCCGGGAACCGCCGCTCTCATGCAGGATGGTCAGGAAGACCCGACACAGATACTGGTCGACCGACTCACGTTGGACGACTACAAGACGACGCTCAAGGGACTGACCCAGTTCGGCGACCGCCGTCAGGGGACGAAGCGCAACCGCGACGCGGTCGACTGGATCGAAGCGCAACTACAGGCCGTTGGCTGCACGAACACCGAGCGTATCACCTATGAGTACGCTCCGGCGCCACGCAATCCGACCGCTGGGCGAGGTGGGCGAGGACGTGGGGGCGTGACCGAACCGCCGGACCTCACCACGGCGACCGGGGGCTTGGTCGGCCGAAACGGAAACGGTCCCGGGGGAAGCTCCATCTTCGGCCATCGGGCGCGGACGGGAGTCAACCGGGACCTGGACGCACAACCGGACGAGCGAATCCGAGAGCTGAACCGGGAAGAACCGGTCAACGGAGAACGGACCGAGGTCTACTGCACCAAGGTCGGCACGACGCGGCCCGACGAGATGTACATCGTCGGCGGCCACATGGACGGCCATGGCGTCAACGAAGCGGTCAACGACGACGGCTCGGGCACAGCCCTGGTCATGGAACTGGCCCGAATCTTCAGTGCCCCCGATGTAGAGACCGAAGTATCGATCCGGTTCGCGCTGTGGAACAACGAAGAGACGGGCACCAACGGCGCGCGTGCGTACATCGCACAGAGGCAGGATCTCCAGGGCATCGAGAGTCCGCAGGGATCAGGGCAGTACCCGGAACCGAGATGGCTCGGCATGATTCAGCACGACATGATGCTGTGGGATCACGGGGCACCACGTGCCGACGGCACAGTGAGTCGCGATCAGCGCCCCGAGGCCGACGTCAACATCGAGTTCCAGTCGCAGTCGGCGCAGGCGGAGGAGTCGATGAAGCTCGCCTTCGTTTTCAAGGATGCGGCTGACGCGTACAACACGGACTATCCGGCCACCGTCGGGCCCCACATGACCAATACCGACTCAGGCCCGTTCCAGGACATTATTCCGTCGATCAGCTTGCGAGAGAACGAGCGTGGTGCTCAGACGGGAGCAGGATGGAATCCCACCTGGCACACACCACTCGACGTCTGGACCACGTTCACCGACGACGATTTCAGGCTCGGGCTCAACGCCGCCCAGACGACTCTCGCCGCGCTCTCTCGGCTGACGGAAGCTACGGTCGGAGGACGCTAGCAGTCGCTTCGCGAATAACCTTCGAGGCTGAGTTCAGCCACCCATGATCAACATGATCCAATCGAAGGCGAACTTCACGAAAGCGATGAACATGATGATGAAGACGATCTCCTCGACGGAGGAGAAGGAACCTACCACGAGGTCCTTCAGCGATTGGAGAAGCCCCACCGATTCTCTGGTCCGGAGTCCCACGGGCCTCCCACGCCGTCGAGCACTCGCGTCCCTCGCTGTCGAGATACGGCTCGACGATTCGGGGGACGCCTCCGTGCCCGTGCCCGACTCCCAGACCGCCACGACCTTCCCGAAGCGCGCAAACGCGGCGTGAGGTCCCCTGTGGCCCTTCGCTCGACCACACGTCCGGACGGGGCCGGGACAGGTCTTTGAGCACAGTCTGGTCTTCCCGCCCCTCGCAGGTTTGATGTGACTGTACCGCTTGATCGCCTCGCGGTGCTCTTCAACAGTTAGTCTCACCGGTCAGCTCTTTCCCAGAACCCAGGTCGTCATCGACCGCATGTCCTGGACGACTGTCGTCTTCAAGGGATCGAGCAAGCGTGCGCCGAGATCCGACGTGACACGCAGCAGATAAGCCTCATCGACGAGGAATCGCTCGCTTCCGTCAGGTAGGTGGTGCCACCGTTCCCGAAGATGGGTGACCCTATCCTCCATCCCGATCGTCGAGGCGAGCCGTACGAAGAGGACACCCCCGGGTCCGAGGATCCGCCACATCTCCGACACCATCCCCTCGAACTCCCTCTCGTCATCCGCGAAGTGGAGGACCGCACTGCAGATCACGGCGTCGAAGTAGTGGTCGGCAAAGGGAAGGTCCGAGAGCCGACCGACGCCGAAATTCGTGGAAGGGAGTGTCGGGGCGAACTCTCGCGCGAGGCTTCGCATCCGATCGATCTGTGCCGGATCGGCGTCAACGCCGAACACATCCGCTCCGCAACGCATCAGGTACTCCGAATTTCGTCCCCCGCCGC